>DATAIE010001204.1:0-12193 GCA_036262875.1 Verrucomicrobiales bacterium | reverse complement strand
ATCGTCCAGGTAATCGTTATGCCATTCCGAGGCAAACGATCCGGGCACCGACCAGTTGTAGTCATGGCTGAGCGCCCGGATGTCGCTGTGAACGTCTGAATCGCCGAAGTCGAAATCCGCGCGCCGCCGGTCATCCAGCATTTCGCACCAGTTCTGAGGATAGGGTGACGGTGGAGGGAAGGTGTCGATGCCGATGCCCGGTCCTTCAAACTCATACTCTTTCGAGAGACTGTCTCCGATGATAAGCAGGTTGTCATTTGCCAGGGCGACGGCGGGGCCGGCCAGCAGACAAAGGACGCAGAGGAGGGTTTTCATGTTCAGGGGAATGCCTGCATGATAAGTGCCATCGCCATGCGCCGCCAGCGCGGAGGTGGCCTCTCGGGTAAACCTCGTTCCTTCCTTCAAGTAACCTGAGGCGCGGAGCTGCTCAGGTTACGTGACCGGGTTCGTGACACAGACCGTGGAAGAGAAACTGTCCCTGTTTGGTGGGCGATGGGAACTCGGCAAAGCTGAAGACCTCGTCGCAGACCGTTAGGATTCCATCGCAGACGTCAGCAAAACCGTCGAGGTAGCCGAGCGAAGCAAAGACGTATGGCAGACCGCTTGCCTCATGGAGACGGTGGCCTGATCCTGTGGCCGTGAAATTCGCCCTCTTCGCCGCCGTTTTGGCCTTCCTTTCCGGAACAGTCCGTGCGGGAAACTGGCCCGCCTGGCGCGGCCCGGCGGGGGATGGCGTGACCACCGAGACAGACCTTCCTCTCAAATGGTCCGTCACTGAAAATGTCGCATGGAAAACGCCGCTGCCGGACGGAGGAAACTCCACGCCTGTCGTTTGGGGAGATTCAATATTCGTGACGCAGGCCACGGAGAAGGGAAAGAAGCGCTCCGTGATTTGCTTTGACCGGAAGGATGGTCACGAACGCTGGCGGCACACCGTGGTCTATGAAAAGCCGGAGTTGACTCATGAGACGAATCCCTACTGCGGTTCGTCACCTGTCACGGATGGCGAGCGGGTCATCGCTTCCCATGCGTCCGCCGGTGTGGTGTGTGTCGACTTCGCAGGAAAAGAAATCTGGCGCCGGCATCTCGGAGAACAAAGACACATCTGGGGCAGCGGCGCCTCTCCCGTCATCGCCGGAGACCGCGTCTTCCTGAATTTCGGTCCCGGTCCGAATGCGACGCTGGTCTGCATGAACAAACGCAACGGTGATATCCTTTGGCGGCAAGCGGAGCCGGGCGGGTCCTCCGGCGAACCGCCCGCCGGCGGCGGAAAAGCGGAGTGGGCCGGTTCATGGGGCGATCCCCTCCTGCGTCGGGTGGGGGACCGTGAGGAACTGATCCTCACATGGCCTGGACGTTTGTGTGCACTGGATCCCGCCAGCGGACGGGAATGGTGGACCTGCTCCGGTCTGAATCCGTTGATCTATACGTCACCCGTTTTCAGCGATGGCATTGCCGTGGCGATGGGCGGCTACAACGGCAGCGCACTTGCGGTGAAGGCGGGTGGCAGCGGCGATGTTACCTCCACCCGTCTGTGGCTGGCGGAGAAGACGAGGCAGCGCATCGGATCGCCGGTCGTCCATGAAGGGCATCTCTACATTCTGACTGACCCTGGATTTGCGGAATGCCGGAGTCTCCAGACCGGCGGTATCCTCTGGGAGGAACGCCTCAAAGGCCCCGGGCCGACAGGGCAGAACTGGTCCTCCCTGGTGCGGTCCGGCGACCGCCTCTACGCGGTGAACCAGGGTGGCGACGCCTTCGTCTTCAAAGCCGCTCCGAAATTCGAACTGTTCGCGACCAATCCCATGGGTGAAAAGGTGATCGCCTCCATCGCGGTTTCCGACGGGCAGCTCTTTATTCGTTCTTATCAACACCTGTGGTGCATCGGGTCGCGCAAAGGACCGCAATAAGTGTTAGGGGATGGTGTCACCACGCCCTGACAAATGCGGTGACCGCCCAGGCGGTCAGAGCGAGGCCGAAAAGGAAATTGAGCGGGCGTTCTGCGGAAAGATAGCGGCTGCGAACAGCGGGACGCTTCAACAGCCACACGAACAAACTCCAGAAGACGATCGCCTGACCGATAATGATCGAGGCAAAGGCGAGCTTTCTTCCCACGCTGCTGCCAGGCCCGATATTGACGGTTAGGACGCTGAGAAGAAAGAGAACGGCCTTTGGGTTGAGCAGGTTGGTAATGAGGCCCTGCAAAAAGGCGGCGCGGTCCGGCAGCGGAGTTTCCATGCCGGAGGCCCTGGCGGCGACCGCTTCCGGAGCAGGGGCGCGGAATACGCTGCGCAGCAACTGAAAGGCCAGCCATGCGAGATAAAGTCCGCCGCCCATTCCGAGGATCCTTACCGCCATCGGCGACTCATGGAAGACGACGGCAAGACCCGTCACGGCGAGTGTGGTATGCACGCACAGCCCGAGCACGATGCCCGCCACGGTCAACAGGCCGGCTCTCAGTGGATGATTCACCGCATTCTTCAGCAGCAGCAGCATATCCGGCCCGGGCGAAAACTGCGCCAGGAGCATGACGGCACCGAAGACGAAATACTCCACACCGAAAAGCGTTGGCGTTACAGCGCCTCCGGCGTTTGCATGAGGCTGGCCACGCGGTGCAGCAGGCGGCCGGCACCGCCTCCGTCGATGACGCGGTGATCGAAGCTCAGGGTCAGACCCGACTGAGTCATAGGCTGGAAACTGTGACTTACGGGATCCCACACCGGCTGTTTGATACCCGCACCCAGACCAAGGAGCAGGCTCTGTTCCGGCAGTGGAATGGGGGTGGCCCACTCAATGCCGAACGTGCCGAAGTTGGTGATGGTGGCAATGCCAGGACCGCGGGCATCCGGGGGCAGCTTGCGTTCGCGCGACCGCTTTACGAGGTCATTGTAGTGCTCCACGAGCGAAGCCAGCGGCTTTTGGTCCACGGCCCGGATGACCGGAACGAGCACTCCCTCTTCCACCTCGACGGCAAAGCCAAGGTCGATCGCGGGCGGATGGACCACACGCTTGCCGACAAGACGTCCGGCTGCGGCGGTGTTTTCCGAAAGGGCAATCGCGAGGGCACGCATGGCGTAGAGGGCGGGACCCGCCTTGAGTTCGCGGTGCTGCTTCCGGTGGGCAAGCAGCGGCTCCATGTTCACCCGTATCCCGATGGTGGCCAGGGGGCGCGTCCAGCTCCGCCGCATGGAGTCCGCCACGGCGATGCGCATCGGGCTGGCCGGCGTCATCTTGTGTTCCTCCAACTGCTCCATGAAGGACTCGAAGTCCTCCACGGTCACGCGCCCGCCGCCGCCGCTGCCCGCCACCGCGGAAAGGTCCGCGGCATTGAGTCCGAGTTCCTGCATCCTCACGCGAAGACGCGGCGAAATGTAGCTGGCGCCGGTGGCATTCACCGGCACCGGCAATCCGGTCAGCGTGGGGATGACCTCCGGCGCATCCGCCGGACTCATGTGAATGGAGGAATCGAGTTTAAAATGAAGATTGTCGTGATCAGAGGAAAGCGGGCTTTCCACCGGGGCCGGAGGCACATCCTTTACCGGCTGAATGCCTGCGCGGGCGGCTTCCTCCGCCGTCACCCGCAGAAACCCCAGGGTGGTGCCCACGGGGTAACTTCCGCCGACCCGGCAAATGAACTCCTCCACCTGTCCGCTGCACGGAATCGTGACGCTCATCACCGCCTTTTGGGTTTCCACCTCCATGATCTCCTGATCGGCCTGCACAGTGTCCCCCTGTGCCACCTCGATGCGCAGGATCGTGGCTTCGGCTATGGATTCGCCCAACTGGGGCATGAGAATGGGAATGCGCATGGGAAACGGAAATGGAGGCTGCTCAGCGAAGGGTAAAGGGAGTCACGAAATCCGGGGGAATCAGGCATTGTCTCCCGTCATTGTTTTAAGAGATCACGGACGGCACTTTCGATCGTCGCCGCCGTGGGACGGTGAACCGCCCACAGATTGGGGTGATAGGGAATGGGAGTGTCCTTGGAATTCAGCCGGCGCGGAGGCGCGTCGAGAAGATGGAAGCCCTCTGAAACGATGCGGGCCACCACTTCTGCGGTCACTCCGCCCCACGGAAAGGCCTCGCCCACGGCGAGCAGGCGCCCGGTGCGCGCGACGGACGCGAGGACGGTATCCGTATCGAGCGGTTTGACGCTGCGCAAATCGACGACCTCGATTTCAAAACCGTCCTTCTGCAGTTCCGCGGCGGCCCGGAGGGACTCGTGCAGCATGGCGCTGTAGGTCACCACTGTGGCGTGGCGTCCGCTGCGCACGATACGCGCTTTTCCGATGGGCAGGCGATCCTCCGGGAGCGTGTCGGCCTTCAGGTGATAGTAGAGAAACTTGTGCTCGCAGAAAAGTACCGGATCATTGAGTGTAATGGCTTCCAATAACATGGAATACGCATCCCCCACGGTCGCAGGCGTGAGCACGACGAGCCCGGGATAGTGGGAATACAGCGCCTCCACACTCTGGCTGTGAAACGGGCCGCTGCCCGCTGTTCCTCCGCTGGGCAGACGCACCACGAGAGGGCAGGGCACGCCCGTCCGCCAGAAGTGAGTGGCAGCCTGGTTGATGATCTGGTTGAACGCGATGCTGGAAAAATCCGCGAACTGCATCTCAACGATCGGCCGCATCCCGGCGATGGCGGCCCCCACGGCCATGCCGACCATGGCATCTTCACTGATGGGCGAGTCCAGCACCCGGCCGGGGAAATCCCGCGCGAGATTTTTCGTGGCTTTGAATGCCCCTCCGAAGTTGGAGATGTCCTGCCCGTAGATGAATACCGACGGGTCTTCACGCAGGGCCTTGGCCTGAGCTTCGCGAATAGCTTCGAGATAGGTGATGCTCACGCTTACTGCCTTCCTCCTTCGATGAGCCAGTGTGAAGCCAGCGCGGCCCAGGTTTCACGGGAGGGATCGGGGACGGGATCGCGCTGGGCGCGGGCCACAGCATCCTGCACGGTTTCGTAAACTTGGGCTTCCATGGTTTCCAGTTGTCGCGGCGTGGTCCAGTTGTTCTCCAGCATTGTCTGACGGGCGGACTGGAGGCAGTCGCGGTTTTCGGTGCGGGTGCGCAGTTCCCCGGGCACATAGGAGGCGTCGTCATGCTCGCCGTGACCGCAGAGCCGCAGGAGTTTTCCCACGACGAGCTGCGGGCCGCGTCCGCTGCGGGCGCGGGAAACGGCTTCGTCAAACACCGTGAGGCAGGCCGCGAGGTCGGTGCCGTCCACGGTATGGCCATCCATGCCGTACCCGCGGGCCCGGTCCGCGAGGTTTTCGCATGCGAACTGCCGGTCCGTGGGAGTGGAGTAGGCGAACTGGTTGTTCGCCACCGCCACCACGAGCGGCAGTCTCTCCACGGCAGCCATGTTCAGCGCTTCGTGACACGCCCCGGTGGAAGTGCCGCCGTCGCCGATCGTGGCTGCGCCAACGACATCCGTCTCTCCGCGAAAGCGCCGCGCCATCAGCATCCCGCAAACGACGGAAATCATGCTGCCGAGGTGGGAGATCATGGCCGGCATGCCCATCGAAGGCACGCCCCGGTGGATATTCCCATCCCGTCCGCGCATGGGGCCCAGCACGCTGCCAAGGTAGGTGCGCAGTGTATCGATCACCGGTTCGCCAAACGCCATCCGCCCGGCCTGGTCCCGGATCAGCGGAGCGAAGATGTCCTGACCAGGCCGCAACGACATGGCCAGTGCTGTGCTGAAGGCCTCCTGGCCCCGCCCGAGATAGACTCCGCCCACAATTTTCCCGGCGTGGTAGAGTGCGGCGATCTTGTCCTCCACGGTGCGGGAGAGCAACATCCACCGGAAGGCTTCCGTGAAGCGTTCTGCCGTTATCATGGTGGGTGCGCCGCCGGGAATAGTCGCGGTTTGGGTCATGAAGTTTCACCCGCGTACAGCATCACTCCGGCACCGACAAGGGAAACTTCCGGGGGACAACGGATTGCTCCCGGCCGCGTCTTAAGGTCCCAGCCCGCCAAGACCGCCCACCGCTCTGCCCGCCAGCCCGCCGGGGCCAAAAGTTCCGCCCGTGGTGCCCGCCGTATTGCCGTTCGCGTAGCTGTCGCGCCGGAAGGCTCCGGTGCAGTCATCCGAAAAGTCCAACTGATAGTCTTCGATCAGATCGCTTCCCGCTCCGGGGAATGTGATGCTCACGCTGGCACTGTTTCTGCCTGTCCGGGAGTAGCTGTAATTGAAATACGTGACTTGCACTGCACCGTTCATATCGCGCATCTGAGCTCCCGTGCCGTCACCGTAAAAGACCAGCGTGCATGGAGCGCTGTCGTTGATGACGTAAGAGCGTCCGCCAAGACCGGGAGGCGGGCAGTCAGGATTGTCAGGCGGCAACTGCTTCTCCGGCAGAGTAAAGGTGCCGTTGCGCGGAGCCGCGCCGGAGGGAGCGCCGGGAGAGAGGATTTCTTTGTACTTTCCAGTGCCGGACCCCGTGAGACCCAGGTCCAGTCCGAACGGGGGAGCCGCGGTAAGATTGAGGAAAAGACTCCCTTTGGTGGCGCTTGCCGGGTCGTAGGCGTAGTTGCCGGAGCGCACGACTCCATCCGCAGTCGTTACTTCCACAGTGTCCTCCCCTGTAAACCGGACGTGGCTCAATGAGTTTCCTTCGTTGAGCACGAGACTGCCGCCGGAAAAATCCATGGGGAGTTCCGCCTTGTCCACGCCGCGTCTGAAGCGTCCGGTGCGAAACGAAAAGGCTCCGGCGTCGAGCGGGACTTTGACAAGGGAGGCGGCCTGCGGCGAAGGAATGTCCTCCATGCCCCAACCGCCCAGCCCGGCATCCAGAAACTTAAACCGGAGAAGAGTGAAGGTCCCGTCCAATCCACTGAGGATTGCCTCGCCGCTGTTCGCCGACGTCTTGTGCCACGTGTAGGTAAAGCCGCGGGCATGCCAATCGTCGATCCGCAAAAATCCACGGGTGCCGCTCATGAATACCACTTCCACCGGCTGCCCGGATCTTTCCATTACCGCACTGCAGCCGGCCAGCGTTAGCGGCGCGAAGCCGACCGCCGGATTTACCGCCGTGAGACGGAACTTCGAAGCGGTCCCGGGAAGCGACAAATACTCTGCCGGACTCCCGTTGGCAAAAAAAGGACCGGCCAGCGTGTTCCATGTTTGCCCGTCAAGAGAACCGTCCAGATTCCATGCCGTGCCGGCGGGCGGAGTAAAGCTGATCCGTTTGGCAGGGGCGATATCGAGAGTCGCCGTGGATTGCGCCGCCGAATTCGTTACCGCAACCGACCCCGCCGCCAGCAGAGCAGCAAAAAGGAATCCGGTTGAAAGGGAGGACATGGCGGCAGAGACGATTCGGGGGAGAAGCCGGTAGGCAGATTTATCGTCGATACTCCCGCCCTCAATCAAGCCTATTTTGCTGAGCCCGGCGCATTTACAAATAGGGGTTTACCCTAAGAACCGGACGGGAATAGCTGTGGAATCGCGGTCATATCCGGTGCGGCCCGGACACAAATGTTGCCGCCGCCAGGTGGAGGCAACGGGTTTGTTCCTGGAGCCCAAACTGACCTCAGGGCAGCCATTGACCTCACAGAAGGCACCTGGTAAGGTCGCCCTCCTTATGCTGTGGATTGAGGTTAAGCGATTTATCATCCCGTTTTTTACGGCCATGTTCCAGGTGCTCACGTCGGCGCTGGCCATCGGGATGCTCCCGGCGCTGTGGATCCTCATCCGGGGGCACCGCTGGGGCATGGTCCTGAAATGGGGATTCGTCCTTGTTCTCGCTCTCACCGCCGCAGTGTGGGCGCTGCCGCTGGCTCATCAGGAGTGGAAGGAGTATGCCCTCAAAGGATTCCGCTATTCCGCCATGTGGCTGGGATACTCGATCACCGGCCTTTTTGCGCCCATGATTATCCCGGAGCCTCTCCGCATCGCCAAACGCCGCCTTCGGAAGGACCGCCCGGAGGAAAAAAACCGGCGGCGGCGGCGGAAGCGCCGGAGCCATCAATTGCCTGGTGAAATCAAGCTCCGATAAATGCGACCCTGCCGGTTTTTCAGGGTGCAGACTTCCATTTCCCGGCTAGCGCACCGGTCACCAACAACCGCGCCCGACCACTCCCCTCATGCCCGAAGACTTCCTCTCCATTGCCGACGCTGACCGCACAAAACGCATCCACCTCATCGGAGTCGCCGGCAGCGGAATGAGCGGGATCGCTGCACTGCTGCTGGAGCTTGGTTACCAGGTGAGCGGGTCGGACAAGAGTACGACTTCAGAAACGGAGCGGCTGCAGAGCGCCGGGCTGGAGTTTTTCTGCCCTCATACCGCCGAGAGCGTCGCGGGGGCCGGCACGGTAGTCTATTCGTCGGCCGTGAAAGCCGGGCGGAATGTCGCCTACGACACGGCGCTTGCCGCCGGTGTTCCCTGTTTTCGCCGGGCGGAGGCACTGGCCTCCATCATGAAGCGGAAGAAGGGCATCGTTGTGGCGGGAATGCACGGAAAGACGACCACCTCTTCCATGTGCGCTCACGTGCTTCGTGAGGCCGGGCTGCATCCGAGCCACTATGTCGGAGCGGAGATTCCACTGCTGGGCTCGAACGCCCACTGGGATTCGTCAGGACAGTATTTCGTGGCGGAGGGAGACGAGAGTGACGGTACTCTGGTGCTTTATTCGCCGGAGCACAGCATTCTCCTCAATGTGGAGGAGGAGCATCTCGACTTCTATAAGAGCCTTGAGGAGATCAACGCTGTCTATCGGCGGCTGCTGGATCAGACATCCGGCACCAGTTACTACTGCGCCGCCGATCCGGGGGCCAAAGCGCTGTGCGGCGAACGCGAAGATTGTTTCAGCTACGGCTGGGATGCCGGAGACGACTATTCGGCGAGGGATGTGGAACAGCACGGTCAGAGCACCAGCTTCACGGTCTTTTGCCGCGGTGAATCACTCGGCGTCATCATCCTCAATATCCCGGGCCGGCATAATGTGCTCAATGCCCTGTCCGTCGTTGCGCTCGCCTCCGGGATGGGCGTGCCGTTTGAGAAAATTGCCTGGGCGCTCAGCACTTTCCGCGGAGCGAAGCGGCGGTTCGATGTGAAGCGCCGCAGTGCCTTCTACACGGTCGTCGATGACTACGGTCATCATCCGACGGAGGTGGCCGCCACCCTCCAAACCGCCCGTCAGTTCTCCAAAGGACAGGGGCGCATCGTGTGCGTGTTTCAGCCGCACCGGTTCACCCGCACCCAGTTGTTGCGCAAAGAGTTTGGCCGCGCCTTCCACGACTGCGACGCCCTCTTCGTTCTGGACATCTATCCGGCAAGCGAACTCCCCATCCCGGGCATCAGCGGGCAAACGATCATCGACGAAGTGCGGGCCGTGGAGGGAGATCGCCTCCGCCTGGTATCCACGCCTGACAAATCCACTGCGCATCTCGCAGCGGGAAATTTTCTGCGGCCGGGAGATTTGCTGATCACCCTCGGCGCCGGCAATGTTCATGAAATCGGCACACGTCTGGCGCAGGATTTACAGGCCCTGGAGGACCTCACCGCAGCGCTGGGAGAAGAGGGCAGTGAGGTACGCCTGTATGAACCGATGGGGCGCCATACCACAATGAAGCTGGGCGGCCCGGCTCAGTTTTGGATCGAACCGCAAACCGTCGCCGGTCTTGCCCGCGTGATCGCTCATTGCCGCGAGCGGGGCATCGCCACCCGTGTCCTGGGCCGGGGCAGCAATCTTCTGATTCGCGACGGCGGCATCAAAGGCGCGGTCATTCATCCGGAGGGCGGAGAATTCGATCAGCTTACAGTCGCTGGAGACACCATCACCGCCGGCGCCGGAGTGAAATTCAAACGGCTCGCCTCCGCGGCCCGCGCTGCGGGATTGGGCGGGTTCGAATGGATGGAGGGCATCCCGGGAAGCGTCGGCGGAGGCATTCGCATGAATGCCGGAGCCATGGGCAGTGAGACATTCGATCAGGTGGTGAGTGTCCGTTACCTCGATGTCATGGGAGGGCTGCACGAAAAGCAGCGCTCAGAAATCGTCTACCGGTACCGCAGCGCGCCGGAATTCATGGAACACGTGTGCGTGAGCGCTACGTTCCGCGGCGTGCCCGCGCCCCAGGCGGAGATCGACGAAAAACTGGCCCACAGCATGGAAAAGCGAAAGACCGGTCAGCCTATCGCCGCCAGTGCCGGCTGCATTTTCAAAAATCCGGACGCCTGTCCCGCAGGAAAGCTCATCCAGGAGCTCGATCTCAAAGGCACGCGAATCGGAGGCGCCGTCATTTCACCGGTCCACGGGAATTTCATCGTGAATGAAGAGGGCGCGACTGCCCGTGACGTACTGGAACTCATCGCTCTCGTGCAGCGTACCGCCCGGGAGCAGCGCGGCATCGAAGTGGAAACGGAAGTGCAGATTATCGGCGAGGACACCCCGTTTTGAGTGGCGGTCACTTCTGACCGGCGGCGGTCACGATCGTGGTGCTGATGGCGGCGGCAATGGCATCGAAGCTGGCCGTCCGGTTTTTGCCAAGGAGCGCCTGTTCGACGGCAGGATTGTCGATGAACTCAACTTCCAAAAAGCAGGCGGTCACCGGAGTTTTGAGTTGGGTCTGCAACTGGTGGAAGAGATTCGAACCTTCCCCGCCGTGAAGCTCATGGTCATCCGCCACGGAGAGCGCTTTCGAGTCAGGGAGCCATTGGCGGATCACTTTATTGACGGAACCGGCGAGGGCGGAGGCGAGAGCGGCATCCTCTTTGTAGTGAGGGTTTTTGCTCTTCATCCGGACCATTCCGAGCGTGCCGCTGGCCTTTTTGGAGCCTTTGGGGACGGCGTTAAAGTGGAGGCTGAGAAACCACTCCGCCTTGCTGTCCGCGGCCACTTTTGCCCGCTGACCAAAGTCCGGATTGGTATCGGAGGTGCGGGTCGGAACCGCGCGGACTCCGGCCTTTTTAGCGGCGGGGGACGCATTGATGGCGGCAATGACTTTCTGCGCCAGCTCAAGCGTGAGGTCCTTCTCCTTGAGCCCTCCGGGGGAGACCGCATTGTTCGGGCTGCTGAGCGTGCGCGCCCCCTGAGAACCGCTGGGAGCGGCACCCCCGTGGCCCGCATCGATCACGATCACCCGTTCTCCGGCTGTGACTGCACCGGAAAGGAAAAAGAGGGACAGAAGGATGCGGCAGAGCAGGGGCATCGCCGACCGTCCGGCCCAAATGCTAAACTTCAAGCACTAAACCACCGGGCGGCTACGGGTTTTACCTGACGGGAGTCTTTCATCATCGGGTAAGCATGATGGTGAACCTCTCCGAAGTTGGTTTGAGGACAAAATCTAAAAATGGATTAATCCCACGGGGTTTACCCGGGGATTCGGAGGCGGGGAGGAGGGGACTTTAATCCAAAAATTTATAGAAATTACCAATTTTATTGAAATACAGCTTGATCTTCCATTATGAAACCTGTAACTTCTCTGAAATTTCTACCTTTCATACTCTCCAACCGGTGAATTGAAATTTGCCGCCCTGAATCCTCCGCCCACCAACCCTACGCCAGCAATGAATATCGAACCGCAACTTCGCCCGCTCTCTCTGCGTTTAGCCGCCCTTTCACTGCTGGCCGTGATTTCGCTGGCACCCGCCGCGAATGGTCAGGCCGGTGGAACTTCCACCGTGCAGCCCACGTCACCTCAGTCGCTGGTGAATGCCGATCCGAATTATGAAGCGGTTCGTGAAAGATTGATGAATCAAACGCCGGGCGATGTCACCTTCGACCGGGCGTCCCTGAGTACTGTGCTCCGCATGCTCGCCACCAAGGCAGGAATCAAATGGCTTTCCGCTCAGCAAAACAAGGATTGGGACAAACAACTGGTGACGCTGAGCATGAACGCGAGTCCGTTTGCGGCTCTGGAGACGATTGCCGACGAATACGGCATCGCCCTCGTCTATGACCGGGGGGTGTGGCACATGCGGCCTTACAATGATTCGGAGCTGATCGCGCGGACTTACGTAATCAAATACAACACGGCTGAGAAGGCCGAGGGAGACTCCGTGGGCGGCGAAAACGGCGGCGGATCCAGTTCCAGCAGTGGAGGCGGGTTTGGCGGCGGAGGCGGTGGATTCGGTGGTGGCGGCGGTGGATTTGGAGGGGGAGGCGGCGGATTTGGCGGAGGAAGTGGCGGCGGCGGCGGGTTTGGTGGTGGCATGGACCTCGGATCGGTCGGAACCAATTTTAAG
>DATAIE010001203.1:0-3928 GCA_036262875.1 Verrucomicrobiales bacterium | reverse complement strand
ACCCCCGAAGATGTCCTGAATGACAGCCCGGGCGCCCGCTGTTAGAACCCGCACGCCGGATGTGGAGGGGGGATTGTCCTTGATTAACCAGCCCGCGCGGATTCGTGCTGCCGCCCACCATAATCCCTGTTCCACCTTGTTTGCCGAGACAGGAGACCACTTTTTCATCGCTGCGGCGGGATCGGGAAACACCAGCGCCGCTTCCAGCGAAGACGCGGCCTCCGGATGCTTCACGGCATAGGCGATGGCTTTGTTCGCGTCACGCCCGGCGAGAAAAGCGGCGAAGGCCGGGACGGAATGCCGCAGCCGCGGGACCTCCTTTTCCGCAAGGTCCGGAGCCTTCGCCATCATTGCGTTGACGAGACTCTCTTCCATCCGGATTGCATCCTCGTCAGGAAAATCACGCGAACGATAAAGCGCCAGCGCCTGTTGAGGATCGGTACGGGCGAGAACAGGAAGCGCCTTTTTCCAAAGGTCCCGCTGGGCATAGTCGAGCTTTTCTAAAGAGATGATCCGAAGCACTTCCTCCGGCTGCGTCTCCGCTGCGTTGTCGAGAACGACGCTCCGGAATCCTGGGGCGGCGGCCTCCTGGAAGGCCAGAGCCGCATGGACATCGACGGAGGCCAGCCCGCCGCGATCAGGTCATGGTAGTACGGGTCTCCTCCGGGTCTCCAAAGGCCCTTCGCTTCGGCGGCCAGCGACTGTGCCGCAGGGAAGTCCTTTGTGGCCAGATAACGAATAGCCCGCTCCGGAAAATTGTTATCCTTCAAATAACCGCTCAGCGCGGCATGCCGGGGGTCCGACTGAATCCAGCGCTCCTCCGTTTCCGCCCGAAGAAAGCCGTAAATTTTATACTCGCCGGATAAAGCTCCGGGCGCTTTGGCAAATTCGGCAAGCACCGCCTGACAGGCGGACGCATCCAGCAGGCCGAGAGCACGGCGCAGGCGCAGGCGCTCGAGTTGGGTATTATACTTCAACATTGCCCGCAGTGCGGCGGCATCGGGCACGGGGCCTTTGGCAACTGGGGATGCCGGCTTCGCCGGTGGAGACGGTGCGGCGGCAATCACTGGAACGTGCGCGGGGGGCGGATTCTTCAGGGTCGCCAGCGGCAGGACAACGCCAGTGGCCAGCATCACCACGGGCAGCGCACCGGCAGCAAACATGCCTCCCAGCGCAGACGAGGCTGGCGGAGCAGCACTCCCGGTATGAGCCAGGACGGCAGTCGCCACCTGGGTCACAGAGGCAAAGGCGTGCGCCGGCGGCACAACCGCGGAAAGCGCAATGACTCCTGTGAGAGCACTGCCGGATTTCACAACCCCCTGTGCCGCCAGTGCCCGCCGCACTTTTTCGAGGGCCCGCGCCACGCGTTTTTGTGCAGTGTCATCGGTGAGGCCCATGAGAGCGCCGATGCTCCTCCAGTCGCGTTTTTCCACGCACCGCAAAAGCAGCATTTCCCGGTCTTTGTCCGGCAGGACATTCAGCGCGGCGTCCAGTTCTGCCGGGGCGACTGCGGATTCTTTGATTCCCGGCGAGGCGACCTTTTCATGAGCAATCCGCTCCCGCCGGCGCCTCCGGAATTCCGCCCGCCGCCAGTGGGAAACCTCATAGAGCGTGCGCCGGTGCAGCCACGCTCCAAGGGTAGACCCTTTGATCTTTGCGGCTTCCCTGGCGAGCGCACAAAAAACGGTCTGCACGATGTCCTCCGCCGTATGAAAGTCCTCCGTCTGCCGCCACGCCGTGGCCCTCACCAAACCGGCATAGCGCTCCACCAGGGTCCGGAATGCCGTTCCCGGCTCATGAGCACACTGCCGCAGCAGTTCCTCATTGGAAGGAATGGATGGCGGGGCTGCGGGGGTCATCTTGAGGGGACGATGGTGTCACCGCCAATAACCCGCCGGACGCAAATTTCCGACAAAGAAAATACAGAGTCTTCCCGCAGTCGCCGCGGGGGCCGTTCAGTCCCGTCTGGAGGCACGCCGTCTGCGAAGGCCGAGAGCCCCAAGCGCCACGGCTGAGAAAACCATCGCGGACGGTTCCGGCACCGGACGCACGGCGAGCACGGCAATTTCCGCAGGCGTGAGCGCTCCATTCCAAAGCGTAAAGTTATCGTATCGTCCGTTGGGATTGAGGATCGCGGTCGCACTTTCGTTCCCCACAAAGAAGTTCGTGTGGTCCGTTACCAGCGCTGCAAAACCGCCGCCGGAATTGATGAGTGTGGTTCCGCGGTAGATGCTCTTGTTGCCATTGTCGTAGACGAGAGTGATCAACTCCCACTGTCCAATCGCAGCCCCGAGGGCACCGGAAAGCCGCTGAGTGGGACCACAGCAACCGGCGGTGTCATAATAGATATTCTGATCACCCCAGGGGGCATGCACGTTGAATCCGCGGCCTACCGAGGTGGACTGCCCCCAAAAAGCCGTGGAGTTTGAAAAGGCATTCAGATTTTGCCAAAAGGTAACGCTCATTGCCTGACTGCCGGCGAGCGAATTGAACGCGCTCATGAAACCGGGAGTGGTCGCGTCCATCATGGAACCCGCGCCCGCTCCGCTCATCGAAAGGGCATAGTCCCCCGGAGTGCCGCTCACCCCCAGCCCGCTCGCTGACCGGCTGACTCCGCCAATGAACGATCCCGCAAAACCGCCCACGTTTGCCACCGAGGTCGTTGCGTTCGCCGAATCATTGAAATTCCACTGTGTATTGATCGTGGCCGCCTGCACTCCGCCTGCACCGAAAACCACAAGGCCGGCGATGATCTTCAAAAAGCGCATGGACTTTGCTGCTGCCGTCATGGTGAAAAACTGAAGGAGCGATTTCATGGGTCGGAAGACAATGCGTAAGCCTTGTGAGGAAAGATGATGGAACAGGCTCCCGGTGACAAGTGTTTTTCATCTTAAAATCATAATCGACGGGGACCAGGAACCCCGGCAACCGTTTACCGGAACACGGACACGCATGAACCTTCCCTTCCCCGGCTGTGGCTTAAGGTCACCGGCATGCGAGCCCTCTTCCTCCTTCTTTTGTTCCTGTTTCCGCCGTTTTGTGCTTTTGCGGATTCTGACGGTCTCACCGGCAAGGTCATGTGCGGCTATCAGGGGTGGTTCCGCACTCCCAACGACGGCTCCGGCAACGGCTGGTTTCACTACGGCGGGGGCCGGAAATTCGAGCCTGGCGCCTGCAACATCGATCTGTGGCCGGACGTGAGGGAACTCCCGCCGGAGGCCCGGGTGCAGACCCCCTTCCAGCATCCTGACGGGAGCACGGCGGAGGTCTATTCCTCCGTCAATCCCGCCGCCATCGCCCTCCACTTCAAATGGATGAAGGAATATCACATCGACGGCGTCTTCCTCCAGCGGTTCGCCACCACCACGAAGGATCCGCGCTTCCGCAAGCCCATGGACGCCGTCCTCGATGCCTGCCGCAAAGCCGCCCAGGAAAACGGACGCTGCTGGGTTCCCATGTATGACCTCTCCGGCCTGAAGCCCGGCAATGCCTCCGTCGTCATTGAGGACTGGAAGCGTCTCGTCGCAGACTTCAGTCTCACCGATGCCGCCAAAAATCCCGCCCTTCTCCGGCACCGGGGAAAACCGCTGGTCGCACTTTGGGGCCTGGGCTTTTCCGATCGTCCACCGATGCTCGACGACTGGAAGGAACTCGTCCGTTTTTTCAAAAACGATGCTGCTCCGGGAGGCTGCACGGTGATGCTCGGCGTACCCACCTTCTGGCGCACCCTTGAACGTGACGCGATTACCGACCCGGTTCTCCATGAAATCATCGCCAGCGCCGATGTCGTCAGCCCCTGGACCGTGGGACGCTACAACTCCCCGAAGGACGCGGGCTCCTATGTGAAAAAGACCGTTGGCACCGATCTCGCGTGGTGCCGCGAAAAGAAACTCGACTACCTTCCCGTCGCCTTCCCCGGCTTCAGTTG
>DATAIE010001202.1:0-4272 GCA_036262875.1 Verrucomicrobiales bacterium | reverse complement strand
GCACCTTGTTTTCCCACATGCGGTCCACGTTGTTGAGCATCCTCAACCGCGTCTCGTCCCGCGCCGCCTTCAGATAATTCGTGATCAGTTTCTGCACGGCCTCCAGCCCGCGGCGGGCGGCGGTGTTCGTGGAGTCCATGGCGAGGACCTGATTGTAGGAAGCCTCAGACGCTTTGTAATCTCCCAGTTCCTTGAAGTGCTCTGCGAGCATCAACAGGCGCTCCACTTTCTTCACGTCCGCCCCGTGTTTCGGAGTCATGGACGGATTATACCGGTCCGGGTCTTTGAGACGGCGCTGCAATGTGAGAGCAGGTTTGCAGTCGGGCGCCATGTCCGCCGCGAGGATTTGCTCCACCCTGGCATTCGCCTTTTCGTAGTCGCCGTTGGCTGCCAGCTCCTGTGCGCAGGTCACGCCGGAAGCGCAAAACTTCTTCACCGCCTCCGTGCGCAGCGCGAGAGTGGCAGGTGCGCCCGGACGCAGCAACTGAGCGGCGGCACGGTATTTGTCTGCCGCACCGCAGGCATTGTCCGCAGCCATGGCATCGCCTTCGGAAATGAGCCGGCGCGCTTCATCCGACGCCTTCTGACGGCGCTCGATCTCCTGGCCAACGATCTCCGGATCGCGACTTTTGCCGCTGCCGGCGGAGACGGGCGGTGCCGCGGACAGTCCGAGAAGCAGAGCTCCGGCCACCGCCCCGCGCACTGGCAGCAGGATTCCGGAACCGGATGACTTTTTGGAGGTTGAGTAAGACTTTTGCACCAGGCGAATCAGAGTTTTCCCTAAAGGGGCGCGAGACTAGGCAATCCCGCGCGATTTGGCACGGGAAAATTTCAGAATTTTACATTCAGGATGCCTTCTCCCGGTGATGAATGAAAACTGGTACAGATTTGTATCAAAATTGATCGTTGAGGCCCATGGCCTGCTTCTGGTATAAGGGCTTCCGTCACTCAATTTTAATTTCCGTGAATTCAAAACTCTTTTCCTCCGCCCTGCTGGTCTTCACTGTTCCCGCACATGCCGCACTCATCGCATCGTGGGACCAAAACGAATCCTCCGGTAACCTCATTGATTCCACAGGCGGCCATCCGGCAGCAGTGCCGGTCGGAACAAACGCTTACAGCCAGCCCGGAGTGCCCAACGGAACCTATGGCTCGATCGTCGTCGCCGGAGCCACGGGAACCTCCATCGGCTACGGTCCCAGCATCGTGGACAGCTTTTTCACCAGTGGCTCGGACAACAACAATCCGGTGATGAACATCCCGAACACGGGATCATTCACCGTGATGTCATGGATCAATCCAACCGCCGGGGACATCGCCGGGCGCTCCTACCGGCCTCTTTCCACTGGTTCCGCCGGTGGCGCTGACCGGGGATGGGGCGTCGCTCTTCGCCTGGGCAATGCAGACGGAACAAACGCCACCATTCGCTTTACCTCCTACGGCCTTGCCGACAATGACTCGGATCCCTTCACCGCTGTCATCGGAAGCTGGGTGCACATCGCGGCGACTTATAACAACGGTGCCATCAACTATTACCTCAACGGGAACCTCCTCACCGGCGGTGACACGAGTGTTTTTGGGGATGAAGGGGTGGCGGCGCGCCTTACCATCGGCGGGCGCCTGGGAGGCAACGATGCCGATCAGGTCAGCGGTCGTCTCGACGGCGTCCGCGTCTACAATGAAGTGCTGACTGCGGCCCAAATCCAGGCCGCCGCTCTTGCCAGTGTCAGTGCGGTGCCGGAGCCCTCCTCCCTCGCTCTCGCCGCCGCAGCCGCCACCGGTCTCCTGCGCCGCAGGAGAAAGCAGCGGTAGAACGGTATTCACGCGAGCCGTCTGAATGACAGGCAGCTTCGCTCCTCTCCGGATCTGAAATCAGGAGGAATGCGGTAGCGCTTCCGGCAGCCATTGCCCATCGTCGCGGCATGGAGGAAACCGCCCCCGTCACCATTCGTCTCAACGGTCAGCCCCGGAACGTCCCCGGCGGCAGCCACGTCACTGACCTGCTCGCCAGTCTCGGCTTTGCGGGTCAGCCCGTACTCGTGGAGTTGAACGGCACTGCCCTGTTTCCCCGGGATTTTGAAAAGACGGCGTTCAAAGAGGGGGACGGGGTGGAGGTGATCCGGATTGTGGCGGGAGGGTAGGAAGAAAGCACCAAGCTCCAAGAACCAAGCACCAAAGAAGCTCCAAGCTCCGAATTGTGAGGAAGGACAGTTGTCTCTCTGGACGTGTTTGGTGTTTGAGATTTGAAGTTTTTTTGGTGCTTGGTTCTTGGAGCTTGGTGCTTTTCCCCTCCTCACCTCATCGCCCCCGGCAGCGCCTTCAACGCAGACAACCGCATCACCGGATCATCCAGCAGCGCCTGAATGATCGCCCGTATCTCGCCATCCTTTCCGTCGAGCAGCGTTTGCAGCGCCAGTTCACGGCGTTCGACGGGCAACTTCGCGTCCTTCACCTGCTCGCGCAGACGGGGAAATGCACGTTTGTCTCCAAAGGCGACGGCGAGGGCTTCGCGGAGGTCGCCGATTTCTGCGGCCAGGTCCTTGGCGTCGGGACGTCGTTTGAGAATGTCGTCGATGTTCGCATAGGCACCGTCCCAGCCTTTGGGCGGCGCTTCTCCGGAACGGCCTTTGAGCCCCTGAAGCGCGGCTTTGAGGAGATAGACAGCACCGGCAGCGGTCTTCTCTTTGCCCAGCGCCGTGATGAGGTGCGGCACACCGCCATCCGCCTCTGCAAGCCGACGGGCGATGTTTTGGGAAACCAGCGGAATTTGAGACTTTGCGGCGAGGTCGAGAGCTTTGTCAGGATTGGCAGGGACCAGAGGCTCGATGGCATACCAGTACATCTGCGGAAGGTTATGGTCCTTCGCGTCTTCGCCGTGCTTGATCAGGGCCTCGGCAATGGGCCAGCGGTCATCAGGATCAAGGCGTTGTAATATGCTGGCAATCGCGAGGCGCCCTCTCGGCGAGGCCTCTTTTAAAGTTTCATCCAGAAGTATTTTTCCCCGGATGGGGAAAAACCGGGGGACCTCAGAAATGCGGCGGAGCATTTCGCTTCTTACTTCGGGTGCCAACTCTGAAATGAAATTCTTTCCCAAGCCGGTCAGAGCCCCCTCAAACTGGCCGGAAAACACAAGCATCCAGAGCCCTGCTATCTGGGTCTCCCTGGGACCGTTCGTTTCGAGGGCATCGAACATTACTTTTTCGGCATCACGGCTCAGCTTTAGCGCCGGGCCTTGTTCGGCAAAAAGCTTTCGCCCCATGCGGGCCTGCCAGCCCTCGCGGGTGGTTTGGGCGGAGGCAAGCGCCGCCTGAGTCAGTTTGGCCATGTCCCCCTTCCACGGCTTCCAGGTCTTGTCGTACTTCACCCGGTAGATGCGCCCGTTGCTGCGGTCCCAAACTTCGTTTTGCGGACGGTGACATTTCTCTTTGTCGTACCAGTCGATAAAATACACGGCACCATCCGGCCCTACCTTCAAGGCCACGCCGGTGAAGTTGGCATCATTCGCCTTGAGGAAATCGGGAGCGATCTTGGCCACGTATCCAGAACCTTCGGGCACCAGTAACTGCTGGTTGATGCGTTTGCCGTGGATGTTGAAGAGCATCGGCCGGCCGCGGTATTCCGGCGGGAAGTTGTCGCCGTTGTAGATGCACAGGCCGCAGTGGGCGTGGCCGCCACCGGCCGCATCGCTGACGCCGTTGCCGCTGTGAGGGGTATTGCCGATGTAATGCAGGTGATCGGCAATGGTCTCGATGTTGGTGTAGACGTAGGGATTGAAGTGCCCCAGCGGGTTGCTCTGCCGCAGGTAGTAGCCGCCCTGGATGATGTGCCAGAAGTGGGGAATAACGCAGGCTTCGCTGAACCAGTCGCCGTATTCGTTGTAGTCGAAACCCCATGAATTCGAGGTGCCCGACGCGAAAATTTCAAACGTCTTCCTGACGGGATGGTAACGCCAGTAGGCGCAATTGAGAGGCGTGCGCTTTTCCTTCGGCGTTCCGGGCGCCCCCACACTGCTGTGCGTGAAGACGCCATGGCAGCCATAGAGCCAGCCATCCGGACCCCAGATGAAGCTGTTCAGCGTTTCGTGGGTGTCCTGATAGCCCCAGCCATCGAGCAGCACTTCCGGCGGGCCGTCCGGCTTGTCATCGCCGTCCTTGTCCGGGATGTGGAGAAGATAGGGTGCCGCGCCCACATAGACACCGCCGAAGCCGACTTCGATGCCGGAGACGAGATTGAGATGCTCGGCGAAAACCTTGCGCGTCTCGAATTTCCCGT
>DATAIE010001201.1:0-2820 GCA_036262875.1 Verrucomicrobiales bacterium | reverse complement strand
GGTAGCCTGGAATCAGGCCGCCACGGCGCACAATGCCAGCACAGACGGCGGATTCTTCGGCAATCCGCAGGCCGGAATCACCACCTCTTTTTCGATCGACAAAAGCCGGCTCCGCGCCGGGACGAACGTCATTGCCGCTCAGTTGCACAACAGCGCAACGAACAGTTCGGATCTGATGCTGGATGTGAGGCTCACTGCTGCGGGACCTTCCCCCATTTCCCTCGTGGGAAAGGACTCGCTCTGGAAGTATTTTATCCCGACCGCCGAGTTTGCGTCGATGCCTGCGGCCACGGCTTCCTCCGGCCCGGCCTTTCTCGACTGGCTGGAACTCTACAACCCCGCCGCAACGGCGGTCCCGCTGGCCGGGTGGGCGCTGAGCGACGATTCCGCGGTGCCCATGAAATGGGTGTTTCCGCCCGCAGCCACAATCCCGGCGAATGGATTTTTGACCGTCGCCTGCTCCGGAAGGGATTTGAAACCGGCAAGCGGAATGCTGCATACCAACTTCAGCCTCGACCAGGACGGGGAGTCGATCACTCTGCGTAACGCCTCCGGCACCGTGGTGCATCAGGTAACCCAGGTGCCGGACCAGGACTTCTTTCATACCTGGGGACGCGATCCGGTCAGTGGTCAGATGCGCTACTTCGACACCGCCACACCGGGCGCGCCCAATACCGGCACCACCTTTACTGCCGTGGCGGCCCGTCCGGGTTCTGACAAGGAGACGGGATTCTACAACTCGCCGTTTTCAATCAACCTCACGACTTCGACTCCCGGTGCGACGATTCGTTATACACTGGACGGTTCCGATCCCACCTCCTCCAGTGCCGTCTACACTGGCGCACTCGATCCCACTCCGCCTCTGAGCGCCGGCCCCGGGCTCGGCTACATCCTGCGAGAGGTGTGGTACAATTCCTCCGGCGTATTCACTCCTCCTGCGAGCATCCCCGTGGGCAACGCCCCGGCCGCCAGCAGCGCCATCACGGCATTCGAATCGCCCACCAACGTGGCGGACTGGTACAGTCAGCGCGTGCGGGGAATTCTTCAGGTGACTCAGACGGGAACCTACACCTTCTATCTCGCCACGGACGATGACGGAGAGCTCTACCTCAGCCAATCCGACTCTCCCGCCGGAAAGACGCGCATCGCTTATATCCAGAGCAACTGGGCCGGCGTGCGTGAATGGAACAAATTTCCGTCGCAGCACTCGGTGCCGCTCACACTTACGGCGGGACAGCGCTACTACATCGAGGCCCTGGAGAGCGAGGGCAGCGGGGGTGACAATCTGGCCGTGGGCTGGACCGGGCCAGGCTTTCCATCCATCACCGTCATTCCGGGGAATTTCCTGTCGCCGCCGGACGGCATTACGGCTGGGGTAACGCTCCCCACCGGTTGTTGTGTCAGGGCGCGCGCCTGGGCTCCCGGCATGGTGCCTTCGGAAATCATGACCCGGAACTATGCGCTCAACTACCCCGCGGGAGTTCGCACGTCACCGGCCATCTTTTTGACCGGCGAAGCCGGACGCACCTTTTACAAACCCAATGGCGTGTTTTCCATTCAGGGCGGGTCCTGGGCCACCGGCGACTGGGTGCCGGGGACCCCAGCCACTGACTATAACTTCTGCCTCATGCGGGGGGAGGCCTTCGAACGGCCCGCCGTGATGGAGGTGGTGCGACCGGATAACACCCTGCGCTTTCGCACCACCGTGGGCGCGAGGTTTGCCGGAAGCCCGTGGTCGCGTCCGAAGTATCTTCTCTCTGACATCGACACGGCCAACTGGAACAGCGCCTGGACCACCAAGCCGCAGGTGAATCTGTTTTTCCGGGGCGATCTCGGCATGTCCCGTCTGCACGATGAAGGTTTTATTCCCGGGTCCGTGCTCAACGAATGGGACACGCTGCGCCTCCGCGCCGGCAAGAATGATGCCTACAATCCCTTCATCATCGACGAGTGGATGCGCCGCACCTATCGCAGCATGGGAAACCATCCTTCACCGCTCGGATTTTTCTCGACGGTCTTTCTCAACGGGAAGCTGAAGAGTTATTTCAATCCGACCGAGCGGCCCCGGGACACTTTCTTCCAGGAGTTCTACGACACGCCCAATGCCTGGGACGTGAACTACATCGGCGAGTGGGAGAGCGGTGACACCGTGGCCTACAACCTGATGTATAACTACTTCCGGAACACGGATTTCACCATGCTGGCCAACTACCTCGGCGGTGCCGCCCTGTGGGACCCGGTGAACGCGGCGGACTACTATCTCCTCAACGGATGGGGCGCTACCAAGGACTGGCCAGGCAACAACTACGTGTTTGCCCGCGAGCGGGCCGCCGGGAAACAGTGGCGCTTCAGCATGTGGGACGCGGAGGGGGCCATGGGAATGTTCGGGCAAACGAACACCGCCAATACCTTTACCGAGGATCTCATGATCAATGCGCCGGCCTCGGAGACCTTCATTATGCGACTCGTCTTCCTCCGGTTCAATCAGAGCCCGGAATGGAAGATGCTGTTTGCCGACCGTCTGCAGAAGCACTTTTTCAACGGAGGCGCCCTGCAGCAAACCACCGGTCAGACACGGTGGAACAGCCTGCGGGATCAGGTGAAACCGGCCATCACCGCGCTCCATGGTTCGGCGTTTTATGAGGGTAACTGGACAAACTGGGCGAACCGCATTCCCACTTTCCTCACCCAGTGACGCAACGTCGGACTCTGGCCGGTGACCCAGGCTCCGGGCATGGCTCCGTTTGGCGGAACGATCGCGGCGGGCGCAACGGTAGCCCTCACAAACCCCAACGGAACCGGGACTCTCTACGTCACCAC
>DATAIE010001200.1:0-1888 GCA_036262875.1 Verrucomicrobiales bacterium | reverse complement strand
AGGGGAAGGTACGGGGGGCAAGATTCATGAGCTGGCAGGCGGACGGCAATCCTTCTACCTTAACAGGTTTCTGTCCAGGGTGCGGTGTCCGGTCTTTTCCGGCGGATGAGCGGCGCTGATGGCGGCGGGCTTCCCTTGCCTTTTCCCGCTTAACTCTCACCATCCGGTCACTATGCCAGCCGAGCTAACGCGTGTCTTTTCTGCAGCCCTCTTCGGAGTGGACGCCGTTGAGGTGGAGATTGAGGTCAATGAAACGACGAGCGGTGAACTGCAGGCGATGACCGTGATCGTGGGGCTGCCGGATGCCGCGGTGCGGGAAAGCCGGGACCGCGTGTGGACGGCCATCGCCAACAGCGCCTATCCCATCAATCCCGGCGGGCGTACGACGGTGAATCTTGCCCCCGCCAATCTTAAAAAGGCCGGCCCTTCCTTCGATCTGCCCATCGCCATCGCCATGATCGCGAACCGCGTGGACTATGCGGATGCACGGCAACTGGACAGTTATTGCATCGTCGGGGAACTGGCGCTCAACGGCATCGTGCGGCCCGTGAAAGGCATCCTTTCCATCGCTCTGTGCGCCCGCGATGCGGGCCGCGCGGAGTTGATCGTGCCGCTCGAAAATGCGGAAGAGGCCAGCGTGGTGGACGGCATTCGCGTCATCGGTGTCCGCAGCCTGCGCGAAGCCTTCGAGCACGTCACCGGCCGGGCACCCCTGCTCCCGCAGAAACGCAAGACCCTCGCCGACTTCGCCAGCGCCCAAACATGGGACATCGACTTCGCGGACGTGAAAGGCCAGCAAAGCGTAAAGCGCGCCCTGGAGGTGGCCGTCGCAGGCGGGCACAATCTCCTCATGGTCGGGCCACCAGGCACAGGGAAGTCCATGCTCGCCAAACGCATTCCCACCGTCATGCCGGCGATGACCGAGGCGGAAGCGATTGAGACGACCAAAATCCACAGCGTCTGTGGACTGCTCGACAGCCGGCATCAGTTTGTCGTGCACCGCCCCTTTCGGTCCCCGCATCACACCATTTCAGATGCCGGCCTGCTGGGTGGCGGCAGCAACCCTCTTCCGGGAGAGGTCTCGATGGCGCACAACGGGGTGCTGTTTCTCGACGAACTGCCCGAGTTCAACCGGAGTACTCTGGAGGTGCTGAGGCAGCCGCTGGAAGACGGAAGGGTTACGATCAGCCGGGCCGCGGGAAGTATGACGTTTCCGGCGCGCAGCATCGTGATCGGGGCGCTCAATCCCTGTCCCTGCGGCTATTTCGGCGATCCCAAACGGGAGTGCCGCTGCGGGACGGCACAAGTGATCCGCTACCGCCAACGGATCAGCGGCCCTTTGCTGGACCGCATCGACATTCATGTGGAAGTGCCGCTCGTGGAATACCGGGAACTGGCCAAATCAGAATCCGGCGAGTCCTCCGAAGTAATTCGTTCACGGGTGGAAGCGGCCCGCACGATTCAGCGGACGCGCCTGCAGGGCTCCAAGGCAACCAGCAACGCCACGATGTCTCCCAAACAAATGAAGGAGCACTGCCGCATCGACGAAGAAAGCTCGATGCTGCTGGAGAATACCATGTCCCACATGAATTTCAGCGCACGGGCGCATGACCGCATCCTCCGGGTCGCCCGCACCATTGCCGACCTCGCCGGGTGCGCTGATATCAGCGCCGACCATTTGCTGGAGGCCATTGGCTACCGGACACTCGATCGAAATCTACTCAGCTGACGAGTTCCGGCGGACGGACAAGGTTGGAGCTTCCTGTTTCA
Organism: Verrucomicrobiales bacterium; assembly: GCA_036262875.1. Classification (GTDB taxonomy): domain Bacteria; phylum Verrucomicrobiota; class Verrucomicrobiia; order Verrucomicrobiales; family V1-33; genus V1-33. Next base: position 118 of record DATAIE010001200.1, on the reverse strand, counting down.
TTTCACGAGGGGCTGGATATGATGCGTGGGCCTCCGCATCGTTTGTCGTCTGCCGTGCACCCTTCCTCCCTGGCACGCCGTGCCTCCTGCCTGATAATTTTCGCGGGAGCAGTCGCGG
>DATAIE010001199.1:0-2597 GCA_036262875.1 Verrucomicrobiales bacterium | reverse complement strand
TGGCGATGCGCTTTTCCAGCTTTTCGTCGGGCAGAGGGTAGCGGGGGAGCACGCGCAGAATCACGGCGGCCTGATTGGGAAGCACCGTCCACGCGAGCACGCGCACGCCGCAGTAGCGCGCGGTGCGCAGCAGCGCGGATTGCAGGGCCATCGATTCCTCCGGCGTCATCACCAGGCCGGCTGTTCTCCAGGCGAGATAATAGTCTCCCGGCTCCATCCCGGAGGTCAGCTTGCCGAGGGCGGGAAAGATCCTTACATCGTAGAGGAAGGAGTCTGGCGAACCCGGCGGGTGGCCACCCGGATCGCCCCCTTTCCGGGACCGCAGGGCCTTTTCCCACGCGTCTCCCGGTTTCAGAGCGGGAGCCACCAGCTTCATCAGGTTTGCGATGGTTTCGCCTGTGTCCGCGAGGGGTTCCACGTCGCCTCCGCTTGCGGCAAAAAGGTCACCGGATTCATCCGCGAGTTGGAGATTTATTCCGGCACCCCCGCCCGGGATGACGATTTCCTTCTGACCGGAGGACGCCTCATTGGGATGGCTCGCGAAATAGTGATTCGTAAAGAAGATCCCGCCTCCCGCCAATGCCGCGATCAGCAGTGCGATGAGAATTTGATTCTTCACATCGACACCCGAGCCGTGAGCCTGCGCCGCGGCCTTGCGCAGTTTCCGGCGCTCCTCTTCAGTCATGGGCCTCGCCGGTTTCGAGCCGCCGAACTCGACTTCGGGCGGAAGTTCCGATTTGTTTTGCCACGGGCGCAATCCGGCCCGTCCGGCGCGAATGTCGGCAAACACGGTTTCCGCCTGGGCCGCGCTTACCGGTTCCCGGCCTGTTTCCGGCGACGCCAGCCAGTCGATCCACTCCGCCGCCATGGGCGCGATGTCGGGACGGCTAACGGTCATTTTGATATCCGCGTCTCCACCGAGCGCGCCGCGGAACACCCGCCCCAGATCCTTCAGATCCCGTGCTGCGAGGCGCTGGGGGAGCGGCCCCGCTGTTACGATCGCTCTGCCTCCGGCCTGCCATTCCTCCGGAACGGCGCCTGCTCCGACGCCCGCCAGGATCACATTGCCGCTGTGGTCGATGAGGAGTGTGTCCCCGGAGATGGCACCGTGCATCAGCCCGGATTCGTGCAGGCCGTGCAGTCCAGCCAGGCACTGCTGAACAACGGACACGAAAGCCCACAGCGGCGCTGCGGACACGGTCAGATAGGCCGCAAGGGGAACGAGGCCAGGCGGGCGGTTTTCCTCCACCGATATTCCGCCATCGTGTTCTCTGCGGGGGAAGCGTAGCGCGGGGAGGGCCGGAACTCCTTTCAGTTTTTCGAGAGCCTCCGGCACCCAGTCCGCAGCCGGGGGAACATGAAAAATATGGCGATGCCATTCACTGGTCGCCGGCGGGCGCGATTCCTCTGGTATGGACATGAAAGAAAAGAGACGGCATGCATAATGCATGCAAAAAAGCGGTTGCCTACGTGTTTTACAAAGGAGCCGGCCCCCGGGGCGGACAAAAGAAAATACACTTTGGGGCGCGGTAATGATTGCAACGATCCCCTGAATCTGATAGCGAAGAGCCGCTTCGGCATTCCCCTATCATGTCAGCGGCATTGTTGGTTCCCCTGTTGTTCATTTATGGTTCACTTCGCGTTGGCAGCGCGAATCCCCACGCCCCGTTTCTTCACCGCCGCTGCCGCCACGCCGGAACGGGCCGGATGCCCGGTCGTCTTTTCCGCAACGGCTCCCTCCATGGCGCTCTCTATGAACCGGAGAGCGCCTCCCGTGTCGTAGGCGATATCTTCGAGCTTCCTGAGGAGACCGCCGCCGAGATGCTCACCAGTCTGGATCGCTATGAGGGCATAGGAGCCGGCGTTCCCGCGCCCGCCTCTTTTAAAAGGGAATTGGTGGGGGTGCATCTTCCCGATGGCACGCCTTTGAAATGCTGGGCCTGGCTTTATACCCAGCCGTTGAAAGGCTTTAGTCATATTCGTCACGGGGATGTCCTGACACGCGAGTGACATCCTGCCTGTCCTCCGGAGCGGGCCGTTTTAGCCCGGAACGCCCCCCCGGAGAACAGGTCCGGTGATCGTCAGTTGCCGTAGTTGAACGGGTCCGAGAATTTCACATCCGTGGGAACGCTCGTGTCGGTGAGCGTCCTCAGAAAGGCGACGAGGGCCGCCTTCTGACCCGCGGTGAGATTCAGGCGGCGCGGAGCCCCCGCGTTGGGGCTGCCGGGAGGATTGCGGAGGGGAGGGGAAAGATTCGGATGGTTCACGACTCCGGAGTTATAAAACTCGACCACTTCCTCCAAGGTGGCAAAACGTCCGTCATGCATATAGGGAGCGGTGAGGCCGATGTTCCGCAGGGAGGGAACTTTGAATAGACCCTCGTCCTGCGGACGCCCGGTCAGAGCACCGACCCCTTTGTCCACATACGGATTCTCCAGGCCATTGTTATTGATGGCGGGACCGGGGACGAAGTTGTCCGTGCCGTGACAGGCGTTGCAGTTGCCCGCACCGTTGAAGATTTGACGGCCCTGATTCTCCTGGGCTGTGAAGTTCGTGAAGTTGCTTGCGGCACCGGCATCAAATTTCGTCTGAGTCGA
>DATAIE010001198.1:0-9738 GCA_036262875.1 Verrucomicrobiales bacterium | reverse complement strand
AGAGATTATACTCCATAAAATGCTGGACACACAAAATGGAATTTGCCCGGGGCCTTGCTTGCCGGTTATGCTCCCACCGATTGAATATATTCAGTCGCCGCAGCCCTCACCGACTCCCATGCAACAGCCGCTCATTACTGTCCTGCTCGCCGACGATCACGCGATAGTCAGAGAAGGGGTAAGGGTCCTGCTGGATCTGGAATCAGACATTACGGTGATCGGTGAAGCCGCCGACGGTCGCGAAGCGGTCCAGATGGCGAACGAACTCCAGCCGGACGTCATCCTCATGGACATCTCCATGCCCCACCTGAACGGGATGGAGGCGGCACAGCGGATTTTGCAGGCCCGTCCGGGAGCCCGTGTGATCATCCTTTCCGCTCATGCGGACGACGGCAGCATTCAACGGGTCATCGAATCCGGGGCGGCCGGTTATCTTCTTAAAAGCACTCCCAGAGCCCAACTCGCCGAAGCCATTCGAAACGTCCGTGGTGGTAAAACGTGCTTCAGCCCGGATATCGAACGCCGGCTTCATGAGTCACCCGCTTCCGGCAATGGAAACGGAGACGGGATCCACCGTCACGTTGCCCGGCTTACCTCCCGGGAGGTGGAAGTGCTCCAACTCATTGCCGAGGGCCGCGCCAACAAGCAGACGGCGGACGAACTGGGCATCAGTATCAAAACGGTGGAGAAGCACCGCCAGCACGTGATGGAAAAGCTCGGCATCCACGATACCGCCAGCCTGACCCGCTACGCAATCGCTGCGGGCATCGTGGACAGCCATGTGCCGTCCATCGCACGCCGGGCGGAGTTCGGGGACGAATAGAAGCTCTCCTGTTTTTTCAAACCAGCCGCGTCTGAAACCCTGTCGTGCGGGAGACGCGCGTGGATGAAGGCACTCCCTTGTCTTCATTTTATTTTACAACTTTTCTGCAAGACCCCTTCGGGCGGTGCGGATATCATCCGGAACTCCTCTTTCCGATGACCGAAACCCATGCCCAGACCCCGCCCAGCGAGGACTTCGAGCGCACGCGCCGCAGCCTGCTGACCCGTCTCAAGAACTGGGACGACAAAAAGGGATGGAAGGAGTTCATGGACCGCTACGGGAAGTTCATTTTTAATATTGGGATGCGCTCGGGATTGTCCCGGGAGGAGGCCGAGGATGTGGTTCAGGACACGGTGGTCAGCGTTGCCAAAAAGATCCCGGACTTCCGCTACCAGGGGGATAAGGGATCGTTCAAGGCATGGCTGTTGATGATCATTAAATCCCGCATCGTGGACCTCCTCCGGAAAAAGTACCGCCGTCTTCCGGACAGCGGGGCTTTTCAGCCTCCGGATGCCACAGGCACCAGCGTGGAGCAGCGGATCGCGCAAAAAGAGGACGAGCTCAGTCATGCCAGCATGTGGCAGGGAGAATGGGAAAAGCATGTGCTCGACAGCGCGCTGAACTGTGTGAAGGATCGCGTGACTCCTAAACACTTTCTTGCCTTTCGTATGTGCACTCAGCAGGGAAAAAGCGCCGGTGAAGTTTCCAAGTCCCTTGGAATTCCGCTGCCCATGGTGTACGTCATCCGCCACCGTGTGGGGCGGCAGGTTGCAGCCGAGGTCAAGCGACTGACGGAGGGCCAATGAGCGACCGCACTGAAATATATGCGCCCCCCCTGGTGCCCGACCACGAGTTGCTGCGGGTCATCGGGCGGGGCAGCTACGGGGAGGTGTGGCATGCCCGCAACGTGATGGGCACGCCGCGCGCGGTAAAGGTCATCAAGCGGCAGGACTTTGACTATGCGCGTCCGTTCGACCGCGAATTTGAGGGCATTCAACGCTACGAGCCGGTTTCGCGCAGCCACGAGGGACTGGTCCATGCACTCCATGTGGGTCACGGCAAAGAGCGTGATTATTTTTACTATGTCATGGAACTGGCGGACGATGCGCAGAGCAGCGGCGGCCACAGTTTCACCCCGGGGGGGATCTCACCGGATTACCGTCCACGGACGCTGCGCGATGAGATCACGCGTCTGGGTGCGCTTCCTGTTTCCGAGTGCATCGAGATAGGGCTTCTCCTCGCCGGGGCTCTTGGTCACCTGCACAAGCACGGCCTCGTGCATCGCGATGTAAAACCTTCCAACATCATTTATGTCAACGGCCGGCCAAAACTCGCCGACGTGGGGCTGGTGGCGCGGATGAGTGACAGCCGTTCCATCGTGGGCACCGAAGGTTTTGTCGCCCCCGAAGGGACCGGACAGCCGAAAAGCGATGTGTTCAGCCTGGGAAGAGTTCTGTATGAATGCCTCACGGGAAACGATCGCATGAATTTTCCCGATGTACCGGACTCCTGGTGCAGCGATGAAGAGGGAAAGGCAAGGTTTGAGGTGCTGGAAATCGTCCTGCGCGCGGGAGATGCGGATGCTTCCCGCCGGTATGGTGATACCTCAGAGATGATCTCTGATCTCGCTCTCCTCCAGGCGGGCAAGTCTGTCCGTCAAATGCGGCGCATGGAGACGAGACTGCGGCGCACCATGCAGATCCTCGCGGTCGCCGCCCTCTGCGTCGCCGTGGCCGGAGGCGCATGGATGCTGGAACGCGGCCGCCGGCAGGCGATAGAAACCGCGGAGCAGCGCACCCGTGCGGCCAGAGCGGAGACGCAGCGGCTGCTGGGGGACTCGCTCGCGGCCCAGGCCCGGTCTCTCCGGAAGATCGGCCAGGCCGGTGCCCGGACGGAGGCCCTCGCCGCCGCCCGCCAGGCGCGCGACGCGGGGGCATCCATCGAAGATGTGCGCACGCAGGCCGCGTCAGCCCTTGGGCTGCTGGACATTGGCGACTTTTCAGCGGCATGGCCGCCGGATCACAACTTTGGCATACGCACGGCGGTATCTGAGGACGGAAAGTTTGCCGTCACCGGATTCGACAACGACAAATGCCGCGTCTATCGGCGCACCCCGGAGGGCTGTCAGTTGCTTTGCACCATTCAGGAAAAGGGGGCAGGCCATGTGGATGACATCTCCATCACTCCCGGAGGTAAATGGGTGACCGTCCAGCTTCACGACAAGCAGTTCGTGGTTTACAATGCTGAGACCGGAGCCCGGGCATGGGAACTCCCCGCGGATCTCAGGACGCGGCGGCCTGCCTTTGCCAGCGACGGAACGTGGGGCATCATCAGCAACACCCGGGGACTGGAAGCGGTGGAGATGGTTTCGGGACGCCGCGTGACTCTGGCTGCCGGTGTGGCCAAGGCCCATGAAGTTAGGTTGTCTCCCGATGGAACATGGATCGCCACTTTGACGGACGGGGAAAAAGGGTTTCGCATCTACACCGGTCTGCCCGGCCGCATGCCTGACAACGCTGCCCGGATCAAAGTGTCCGCCATTGAGTCTGACATGGAGTTGACCGGGGCCTCCATCAGTGGTGACAGCCGGTACTTGGCAGCCGCCGTAGGGGAGGACCGCCTGCGTGTTTGGGCGATGCCGGGCCTTCAGCAGATCGCGTGGCTGCGCGGCCATCAGCGGACGGTCCGCGCCACGGCCTTCCATCCGTTTGATTCCAGTATCGTTGCCAGCACCGCCTATGACGGCACGACGCGACTCTGGGATATTCCGACACGGCAACAAATTCTCGTGGCTCCGACCGGCGGTGATTTCATCACGTTCGAACCCGAAAGAGGCGAGATGATTCTGCGCAGCTGGTCAGGGGATTACATCCGCACCGCCTCTCTGAATCCACTGCGTGCGATGCGCGTGCTGATGCTGCCTCCGGATGTGCCGTTTGGCCTTTTCGCCGGGACGACATTTAGCCCTGACGGACGGCTGGTGGCCGCCGCGGGTGATGCGGGTATCATTGTGTGGGTTTTGGCAACGGGCCAGATCGTTCAGGCGCGGCCGCCTTTGCCGCATGCCTGGCGCAGCGTTTTGTTTTCCAAAGACGGCAAGTGGCTTTACACAGCGGGAGGCCCCGGACTTTTCAGGCATCCCGTCCAGTTCGACGATGCCGGAGTGGTGCGGATCGACGGTCCGGAACTGCTCAAGGAGGGACGGTTCCGTGAAATGTTATGGGCGGGAAACCGCCTTGCTGCCACCAACGGCCTGATGCCCGCAGAGGGAGGGCGTGAGAACAAGATCACGTTCTTTGGCCCGGATGGTTCCGAGGAAAGTTTGGTGGTCCCGCACTACGCCGATAATCTGGCACTTTCCAACGACGGGCGCTGGGCTGCCTGCACCACCTATCCGCAGGGAGCCGGTTCTCTTTTCGATCTGCAGTCTGCCGACCGCAAACCACAGCGGGTGGAGGCCGTCTCGCGCTGCACGTTCGCTTTCCCGCCGCATCATGCGGTGCTCGCGATTGGCTCTGACCGTGACGTTTCCTTCCGCCCTCTGGAAGCGGCCCCGGTGGCTCCGCCTCCTCCCCTGGAGCGAACGCTTTCAGAATTCATTCCCGGACGAATGACTTTTTCTCCCGATGGTGCCCTCATGGCCCTTTCCAGCAGTTCGGCGGAACTGACACTCTACGATGCGCATACTCTGAAGAAGATCGCGACGCTCGACTCGCCGCTGACTCCGTTTGACTGCGTGCTCGCCTTCAGCGCCGACAGCCGCCACCTTGCCGTCGCCGGCGGGGTGAGCCGGGTCGTTATCTGGGACATCGGCTGGCTGAAAGACGAACTGACAAAAGACGGGCTGGGGTGGTGAGGGCGCGGCCTCTCTGCGCCTTGCGCGGCCGCTTTCCCTGCGTCAGAGAGCACGCATGAAACTCATCACATGGAACGTCAACGGGCTGCGCTCGATTTTTGGAAAAGGCTTTCAGGAATTCGTGCTCGCGGAGAAACCGGACGTGCTGCTCCTTCAGGAGACGAAAGTGGATCCGGGCACGCTGGAGTGGGACTGGCTGCCGGGCTACCATCTTCTCTGGAACCGGGCGGTCAAAGCGGGCTACAGCGGCACCGGAATCCTGACGAAAACGAAGCCGCTCAGCGTTTCACACGGGATCGGCCTGCCCGAGCATGACCGGGAGGGCCGCGTTATCTCCGCGGAGTTTGCCGGCTGTTATGTGGTCTGTGTCTATACGCCCAACGCTCAGGCGGAGCTGGTGCGGCTGCCGTATCGCATGGCCTGGGATGCGGCCTTTCTCGCTTTTGTCAGGGAACTCGAAAAAAGAAAACCGGTGCTGTTTGCAGGTGATCTGAATGTGGCGCACCGGGAAATCGACATCGCCCGTCCGGCTGCCAACCGTTTCAGTCCCGGCTTTACAGACCAGGAGCGGGCGGGCTTCGACAGCATTGTCGGTGCGGGTTTCATCGATGCCTTCCGGCATTTCGATCCCCGTCCTCAGCAGTATTCCTGGTGGAGTTATCGCGGCGGTGCCCGTGAACGGAACGTGGGATGGCGCATCGACTACTGGTGCGCAGGCGCGGCTCTCAAGCCTCATCTGAAATCCTGCGTGATCCGGCAGGACATCCACGGGAGCGACCATTGCCCTGTGGTGCTGGAGACCGCCCAGGGACTCGAGTTTTAAAAGACGCAGCTTCCGGCCTCTTCAAAACGGCTGATCATTTTATTTTCAGGAGGATGAGCAGGAGCCAGATCGATAAGGCACAGACGGCGAGGGAGGAAAGTTGGAGGCAGAGCCGGTTTACAGAAGGTCTGCTTTTGGCTGCCAGCCCTTTCAATCCCCGGATGAGGGCTGCCGCAGCATTGGCGGAGAGGAACATCACCACCGGCCACATCCGCTCGCCGTTGTTGAGGATCATGCGCTCGTAGGCGAGTCCCATGGCGAAGAACGCCGTCCCCGTGAGCAACAGAGCGACGCGGCGGCGCGGCTGAATATCCGTGTCGTGACTGTGGATATTGTCCACTGCGGCGAGGATGGTAGCGGCGCCCCCCGGGAGCGCCATGAGCCACAGCGGGATGTATCCGGTGTAGGAGGCCGTTCCCAAATAGACGCCCATCCAAACAATGGCAGCCGTTTGGTACCAGAACAGCCGCAATGGACTGCCCAGGGCCATGGCCGCGACGAAAAGGAGCCACAGGACGGCCCAACGGATGGGCATGGCTTCCTCGATGAGGGCACCCGCAAAGCGGAAATTCAGTTCTTCATCCCCGCGAAGAGGTCCAAAGGCGCGCGGCGTTCCTCCCGGAACGGTTCCATAGCGGTAAAGGTAACTCAGGTCCCAGGCGATCCCCGGCGAGGAGGGGAATTCCACGCACATATTGTGGCTGAAGGAAAGAACCGCCGGCGGCGTTTCCCCCAATGGATAGTCGATCACGAACCGGAAGCGGGTGACGTCCGGTGCTTCGAGCCCCGGCTTGTGGTCCTTCGAGGGTTCCGGCGGGAGAACTTCCCGGACCGTCCCTTTTATCGTCTGTCCATCCGCCTTTACATGAATGTGGTCGAGAAGATAACCTTCGTGTTTCGCTGCAAAGTCCCCGGCCATGAGGAGATCGAACTCGCCATCCTTTGAGACCGGACATCCCTGAACGACGATGAGTTCGCGGACCGAAACATCCAGATACAGAGTAACCGCTTTGGGAGAGGGATCGATCCAGAGAGGGTTCTGGAGAATGGGATGCGCCTTCGCCGTTACCGCTGCGAAGAGCGACAAAAGGAAGAGACGCACCACCCGGATCATGGCCGCGGGATCAGGCGTCCGATTTCGCCGCCTGACGTTTCATTTCCTTGCGCGCCTGCACCCACGCCATGATCGCCGGAGCAACGCTGATGCAGATGACCGCGATGACGATGATCTCAAAGTGTTCCTTCACCCAACTGATATTCCCGAAAAGGAATCCCGCCGTGCAGCAGACGAACACCCACAAGAAGGCGCCCACGCCGCCATAGGCGAAGAACTTTTTGTAGTTCATCTGTCCCACTCCGGCGACGAAGGGGGCGAAAGTTCTCACCAGCGGAACAAAACGGGCCAGCAGCACCATCTTGGTGCCGTGCTTGTCGTAGAAGCCCTGGGTGCGGTGCAGGATGTCCGCGTTGAAAAAGACGGACTTGGGTTTCTTGAAGATGCGCGGGCCAAAATAGTGGCCGATCCAGTAGTTGAGGTTGTCCCCCAGGATGGCCGCCAGCGGCAGCAGGAGCACCAGCGTCAGCAGAGTCAACTGGCCGTGCTGGGCAGCGTATTTGATGGCCTCCCAGTTTTGGGAAAGGGAATCAGAAAAGGAACCGGCGCTTGTGTATTGAATTCCCTCCTTTGGACCGCACAGCGCCCCGGCGACGAACAGCAGGGAATCTCCGGGCAGCCATGGCATGACCACAAGACCGGTTTCGCTGAAAATAATGAGAAACAGAATCAGCGTCAGATTCCACGGCCCGACCGCCTCTACCCACCACTGCACGTACTGTTGGAGATTGGTAATAACATCCCAGGCTTGCTGGAAGAAGTTCATGTCCGAGTTGGCCAGGATGGAATGATGCATGCAGAAAACCAGAGAAAGTACAGGATAAGTTAAAGAGGCGAATAGTTAACGAGTGGAAAGTTATGCCCGAACGGGAGAGAATCCAGAGGAAGTATGAGAACGCCGCGGGAGTTTGTGGCGGTAAGGTAAAAGAAGGGAGGCGTCCCCCCGACTCAACGTGTCCAGCCGTGACGCCCTTCCAAAGATGACGTTCCATCTGCTAATCCATTGGCAGTCAGTCGCTTGTGGTCCTGGTTCATTCCTGCGGCCTACCCCTTGCGGCGGAGGAAGAGAGCGACAATCAACCCGAGTGCGATCCCTCCGCCCACAATGAGGTAAAAGTTTTCCCGTGTATCGGAGAGGCCGCTTTTCACTTCCATGCTCAGCACACTGGCGACCGCGGTGAGGGGCAGGAAGATGGCCGCCATGAGGTTGAGGCGGTGAGCGGTGGCGGCCATGCGGCGGGAACTGTCGGCCTGGGCTTCGGACTGACGCGCGGCGATGTAGCCCAGCCCGAACTGGGCATCCTGGAGCAGCAGTTCCGCGGTGCGTTCGAGGGCAGCCGCCCGGTCCCGGTGGTTGATGAGCTCGCGGTCGGATTTCACCATTTCGCGTGCCTGCTGCAGCGACCGGTGGAGACCGCGAATGGCTCGCAGCAGCGGCGCGGTCGCTTCCAGCACACAAAAATAGGCTGCGGCGGTGGAGGCCTCACTTTCCATGGTCTCCAGGGCGAGGAGCCGGTTTTCGTAAAACGAGAGGAAATGGGTGAGCTCACCCGGCGGATTCGTCTTCCGGCCGGTGCGCCATTCACCGGAAGGGGTGCGCCAGAAAAAGGCGGGCAGACGCTCGATCGCTTCCGGGTCGGGCGGTTCGTGAAGAATGAGCAGGAGGTGGCCCTCTTCCAGAATGGCCCGCTGCGGTCCCGCACCGGAGCCCAGGCGTTCCCGGATGGCTTGCGGAATCTGCCAGTCGCCGGGCAGAGGAGACGCATCGCCCGGCGGTGGAGTCGTGTCAGGGATCATATTCGAAACGCTACACAGTGAACGCGGAGCCCTCAAGTGGCTCTGAACCACCGCTGAAACCACAGGCTCAGCAGGACGGCCGCTGGAAATGCCGCCGCCCATAAAGGCGAAGCGACGACATGCCCGGAGAAGAAGATGAGGACGACGCAGAGATCGATCACCGGAATGCCGGCAAGCAGCCGGTTTACCCACATTCCGACCGGTGCGCTGCCGGCCGGCAACAGCAGGATAAAGCCTCCCGCGGCTGCGCAGAGAACGCTGAGAGAGGCCATGTAGTCGCATTGTTGCCGCCATGTCAAAAGAGCCAGCGCCGCGGCCACGAAGAGCAGCAGGTAGCGGGATCGCGGTGTCGCCGCGCCGCGCCTGGCCTCTCCGCGGGCGACGAGGCTGAGGACCACGATGTAGAGCCACAGCACGGCTCCGGAAACCATGGCGGGAAAAAGGTCCGTCGCTGCGGCGGCCCCGGCCGCGGTGAGATACAGGAGCCAGCGGCACGCTCCCATGACGGTCACACTGAACGGCGACTGCTTATGCCACGCGTCGTAGAGCACGATGGCGGCGGCGAGGGCCAGGGGAGCCCAGACGAGGGATATGCCGCCCGCAAAGATCGCCCCGAGACCGGTCGCCATTTCCACACAGCCGATGGCGGTGACTGCCCGGCGGCTTAGAACGCCGGAGGGAATCAGCCGCTCCGGGCGGTGCTTTGTGTCCCACGCGGCATCGAAGGCGTCGTTGAGAGTGCACCCGCCGGCATACAGCAGAGACGCACCCATGAGAAGAGGGATCAGGTGCCATGAGGGAACGGCACCCGAAATCAGCCACGCCGCGAGACAATTCGACCAGACCGTGGGCAAATTGGAAACGCGGGCGAGGGTCAGCAGATGACGCATCATGGAGTGGCACACTCATGCCTGCGGAGAGTTTTCGTGCAACCCTCTGCAATTTGCTCCGTTGTGTTTCTCCATCACATCGCTTTAACAGGAGATCGAATAGAGCATCCGCGTTGCACCGGGGGACGTTTTTCGGAAAGCCGTCACGGACCTTCGCGGAAACCTGTACCGCGATCGTCGCCTCCGAATCCTCCGGCTGCCGTTCAACCCGTCTCCACGCAGGAAGTCAGCTACCCTAATGTCACTAACATCCTCTTTCCGTTCTCTCCGGTCCATTCGCGTGATACTCCGTGCCGCCGCATGCGCGATCCTAAGTCCGGTTCTCACAGGTGCAAGTCAGGCAGCCACGGAGCCGACGGCTCCCATCGAGCTCAAGGTCAGCGTCAAGGATCAGAAACTGGCACTCTATTACCGGGGACAGCCGGTGCGGGTTTA
>DATAIE010001197.1:0-5258 GCA_036262875.1 Verrucomicrobiales bacterium | reverse complement strand
GCACGAAACCCCGCGCGATACCGGCGACTGGACGGCAGCTCCCTGCCGCGTGCCGGTGATCAATGCACCTTGTTGGAGTCGTCGTTCGGGAAGATGCGGTTCAGCAGCGGAATCGCGCCCGGCTTCTCCGTCTGGATGATGACGGTCTGGCCGGGAAGCAGGAGGAATTTCGTCCCGTCCATGGCACCCGCAGGGTACTTCACGATGACGTCACGGCCATGGACGCGCTGATTCGGGAGAGGGCTGGTGGCATCGGTGAGGTTGTTAATCCGGGGTGAGACTTCATCCACCACACTCTCGTAGTCCTTGCCGATTTCCGAAGTGGAAGTGACCCAGACCTTCGTACCCTTCTGCAACTGGTTCGCCTGGTCCTGGGGCAGGAAGCAAATGATCTGCTCCGGATCGCCCACAATCTTAAGGACTCCTTCGCCCACTTTCACGTACTCGTTGATCTCCTTGTCCACACGGTCAACCACCCCGCCGTGGGCGGCGATCAACTGGCAGTGGTCAATCTTGGTCTTAATTTCGATGTACTCCTGCTGTTCCTCCGGACGGAGGAGGTTCGATTTGGCGACCTCCGCGGTGGTCATGTCCATTTTGGTGACGAGTTCCGATTCCTTCGTGAGCGTCGCCCGGGTTTCGGTGGCCCGTTTGATGGCATCGGTAATGGCCCCCAGGTGCTTGTCGTTGTAGGAGAGCCGTCCCTCAGCCTTTGCGAGGTCCACCTGGTTGCGTACGGAGTCTGTCTGGGAATTCATGATCCGCAGCAGAACCGGGTCCGTCACCTTGGAGGAGGAAGTAATGGCGTCAAAAATCTTGTGGAGTTCCCGTTTCACCGCTTCGTCCTCGGCGATGCCGGTTTCAATTTCCCGGAGATCGGAGTCCAGCTTGATAACCAGGAGGTCATATTCGCGGATGTCCTTCACGCGGTCAGAGACGATCTTGCGCCTCAGCGTTTCCATTTCGAGCTGGTAGGGAGCCGGATCCATGACCGCGACGACCGTTCCCGGGGGGACCCGCTGGCCGCGGTGAACTTTGATTTCCTTGAGCCTGCCCTCCAGGATGGGGGTGATGTTCTCCTGGTAGACGTCCACCGCCCCGTTCATGCGGGTGAAGGTAACGCCGCCTTTATAAATCCAGACGGCCAGGACGCCCATGGCGATCCAGACGAGGAGGGGCCAGCACTCAAGGATCCGGCGGGCGGTGAGTTTCGGCCGGGTGCGGACCGGTGTGGTGCGGTTCTGGTGAAATTCGCTCATTGATAAGAAGACGCTTAAATTTCGACGGTGGTGCGTTGCATCACGAGGCTGACCTCGCTGGACTCAGGCAGTTTGGCGATGGCATCCACAAGATCGACCTTGTAGGACGGGTCGATGAGGCGAATTTGATAGGCGTATTCGAGGACTTCGCCCTGAATCGCTTCCCGGGTGGCGACCAGTTCCGTACCGGTGCAATACTGGGCGAAAATCTCAGGAAGAGTGGTGGCGGCCTTGCTGTCCGCCGGAAGCATGAAGCGGAGCAGACCCTCAAATTCCCGGCGGCTGGCCCAGGGCGACCACGAGAGGAAGAAGGCGGTGAATCCGAAAAAGAGCGTACCCAGAGTGGCGACCATGAATACCTGGGCTCCGCAGGCGATGCCGATGGCAAGAGCCGCGAAAATGAAAATCACATCCCGCGGATCGCGAATGGGCGTTCGGAACCGGACGAAGGCCATGGCTCCCAGAATCCCGAGACCGCGAGCCATATTGTTCCCGATGGCCATGATCATGATACAAATCACGATACAGGCGAGGACGACCGTCTGAATGAAACTCCGCTGATAACTGAAGCCCTGGTGGGTCCAGCGGTAAATATTGGCGAGAACCAGCGAGAGAACGAACGCAATACAAAGCGAGTAGAAAATCTCCGTGGCCACCAGCGTGCGCATGGAGCCGAGGGCGTCGAATAGAGGGGCGGGTTCAGTGGGCATTAGGCGGAAGGTAGGATGATTGCGGGGAAAACGTAGAAGACCTCGTGACCGGGGAGAAAGAAAAAAGGCGGGCTATACTGGCGGACGCCCCCGTTCCTGCAACGGAAATAAAGCCCCCGGAGAAAGGCTTAAATCCAGTTGGGTGTGGCGGTGGTATTCTCGCTTCCGTCGGCATACATGAAGCCGCGGAAAAGAGTCTCCAGCCGCCATGCAGCGGCGTACTTGCAAAAGCCGGTGTTGCCGAGGTTGAAGCGGCGCACCAGTTCCAGCATCCACGTAGGGGTGTCACGCATGGCCTTCAATTCAAAAATGTAGCCGGCATACGGACGCCGCAGCGCCATCTGCACATCCATAGGCCTCCAGTATTTAAAACTGGCGACCTCCTCTCCGGGAAGCCCCCACGAACGGGTGGGGCGGTAGCTGATGCGGCGGTCAAAGGTAATCCGGGCGTAGTCGTCATTGGCTCCAAAGTAGCTTTCGCGGATGTAGCGGATGAGCATTTTGGGAGTGGCGCCGATCGAATTGGAGATGCGGCAGAACTCCAGAAAGTTGTTGTTCTCCTTGGGAGACTTGAGCATGGGGGCGGTCTCCGGGTGCTGAATGATGGTGGGAGCGAACTGGGCGCGCTTCATCCGGGCGCGGCTTTTGACAATCACCATACCGATTTTACGCTTCAACTCGAAGAACACCGGGTTTCCTGGATTGCTGTCCGTGCCGTAAGTCCGGATACGGAGCTTGAACCGCCCGAAACTTTTCCGCTCCTTGGCGAGAGCGAGGTCCATCGTCGGGGTATCCAGTTGGAGAGTTGTGGTAATATATTCCGGAATGTCCCCCCGTCCGTTGGGATCGGCCACGGTGAACGGCTCCATGAACTTGCGGATCTGCGGAACCAGTCGCGGGTGAAGCACGAACTTCTGTTCAAACCGCTCGATGACCACATCCTTCGCCCCTTTACGGCTGGGTCCGATCTGCCGTTTGGACGGCGGCGCGGCGGCAGGAGGCGCACCTTCCGCCGGAGGGCTGGAAGGAGGAGAGGGCTGCTCGGAAGTGGTCATGATGGAGTGGCGGCGCAGTAGTCTGCCGGAGTAAGGCGAAATGTGACGGAAAAGTTGCTTTTCGAAATAAGATTCTTTTGAGGTTTCGCTTTGCATTGCCTTGGAGGCGGTGAAAATCCAGTGAATTGGGGACGGCAGGGGAAAATTTCGCCGCTTTTCGTTCCGGCTGGCGCGGGGCACTGCTACGCGCTAAGGGCTGGCCGATGACTATCGAAGCAGCCATGGAGGCTTTGGAACAGGACAGTCCGGTCCGGAGGAAGAAGCTGGTGGCGGTATCCGGCGGGAGGGACTCCACCGTGCTCCTGCATGCCCTGCACGCAGCCGGTCACCGGCGGCTGGTGGTGTGTCATTTGAACCACCGGCTTCGCGGGAGGGCCTCCGCCGCCGATGCCGCCTTTGTCCGGAAACTGGCGAAACACTTCCATTTCGAATGCGAGGCAGGAACGGAGGATGTAGGCCGGGAAGCGGCAATGAAGGGCGTGTCCGTGGAAACAGCGGGGCGCGAGGCACGCCACCGCTTTTTCGCAGACTGCGCCCGCCGGCACCGCTGCCGCACGCTGCTGATGGCCCATCATGCGGATGACCAGGCGGAAACCGTGCTCTTCAACCTGTTCCGCGGATCGTCAGGCCTGCGGGGCATGAACGAACGGACGGATCTCCGCGTCCCGGGCCGGCGGCCCGCCCTCCACATCCTGCGGCCCTTTCTGAAGGTAACGAGAGCAGTAATCGATGCGTACGCAGCAGAGCACGGAGTGACCTTCCGGGAGGACGCCAGCAATGCGGAAACCGGGCCGGTCCGAAACCGGATGCGCCGGGACCTGCTGCCCGCCATCTGTCAGGCCATGGGCCGCGACGTGCGCCCCGCGCTGTGCCGCGCGGCGGAAGTGGCGGCGGACGAATCTGAAATGCTCACCGGCATGGCGATTCCATATGCGGAGGCCGCCGAACCGGATGTACGCCTCCTCGCGCGACTTCACCGTGCGCTGCAGCGGCGCGTCATCCACCTCTGGCTGATGCGAAACGGATTTACCGGAATCGGCTTCCATGAAGTGGAAGCGGTTCGCTCAATGCTCGACCCGGCCGGCGGACCGGCATGCGTCAATCTGCCAGGCAACCGTTTTGTGCGCCGCAGCAAAGCAAAACTCCGCGCGATGCCGTAAGGCAACGGGCGGAGTTCGCTCGAGGGGAGGCTAAAAAGCGGGTCAGGACCGGGAGATGCGCAGACGCATATAGGTGCGTGCACCAGCGGTAACGGGTGTGGTGAGACGGAACTTCACGGTTTCCGTATCCGGGTCTGCATTCGTCACCGCGGTGCCGTCCTGCACGACGTTCGCGCCGGCGGGAGTCCAGATATTGAGGTCAGTGGATGTCTCAATGGTGTAGGTGTAGGTTTCCGCCGCATAGGACGCACCGTTGGCCGTTCCTCCCCGGATGCGGCGGTAGCTGATCGCGCCGAATGTATCCTGTCCTACTTTTACCGTACTGGAAACCGGCAGCGGTGACACAGCATCGACGGCATTGGGGTTGGAACCGAGAGCGAGTTCCACGAACGTGGGGATGCCGTCGCCATCGGGATCGTCCGCTCCGTTGCGGGCCAGATTCGGTTGTCCTGGCGTCGCACGGCCTGAAACGAGACCGGTCGGGAATGCGGGATGGGTGGCATCTCCGGTCACATAGGCAACGCCCGTCCCGGTATTGCCGTTAACGCCTCCATTGAGGTCACCGCCATACCATGCGGCTGCGGAGTTGGGAGTGACTTCGCCGGCAAACCGGGCGATGGAATCCGGGTGGTAAAAAACGTGGGCGGGAGGTTCCAGATAGAGTGGACCGATATCGGCGATTCCAGCGTAGGGGAATCCGTCCCATGGATAGCCCGGAGGCGGCGAAACCGGGTCCGGAGAGATTTTGATAAAGTCGCGGAACATGATGCTGTCGTGAATACCGGTGGTGTTGCCGCCGAGCCACGCGGTGCGGTCAAAGATCCCGTCTCCGGAGGACTCAACCGGCGCTTGTGCCGACCCGTCTCCTACGACCTGGTCCATATCGAAACCAATGTAACGGTTGAACCCGCGAACCAGGACGAGACAGAGATTGAGGTTGTCCGTTTCGTCGCCAAGGCTGCCGTCGTTGAAACTGGTGGAGAGCCCCTCGCGTCCAATGGGATCGCCTACCCTGGTCTCCGGCCGCATCACGGCGGCCCAGGGATTGTTCGTGCCGCCAAGTGGATAGCGGTT
>DATAIE010001196.1:0-8283 GCA_036262875.1 Verrucomicrobiales bacterium | reverse complement strand
GTGCTGGTGGTGCAGAACGGGCATATTCTTGCCGTCGGGCCACGCACTTCCGTGACGCCTCCAGCGGATGCGGAGGTGATCGACTGTAAAGGCAAGGTCATCATGCCGGGCCTCATTTGCACGCATTCGCATATCGGCGAGCCGTCGGGAGGGGACTCGTCGGCGCCCATTCAGCCGGAGACGCGCGTGATCGATTCCATCGACATCCGGGATACCACCCTGCCGCGTGCGCGGGCGGGTGGATTGACGATGGTGAATATCATGCCGGGATCAGGGCATCTGATTTCGGGACAGACCATCTATCTGAAGCTGCGCAACGGACGCACCGTGGAGGACCTGGCGCTGAAGGACGCTAACGGAAAAATGATGGGAGGCCTTAAAATGGCGAATGGCACCAACAGCATTAAAGACCCTCCCTTTCCCGGCACGCGGGGCAAGTCCGCTGCCCTGGTCAGGCAGCAGTTTTTGAAAGCCCGGGATTATCAGCGCAAGGTCGCCGCCGCCGGTGGCGATGCCTCCAAACTGCCGGACCGCGATCTCGGCCTGGAGGCACTGGTGGAGGTCCTGGAGGGAAAGCGTGTGGTGCATCATCATACGCACCGCGCAGACGACATCCTGACGGTTCTGCGGCTCAAGGAGGAATTTGGATTCAAGGTGGTGCTGCATCATGTTTCGGATGGCTGGAAGGTGGCGGATGAAATCGCGGCGTCCGGCGCTGGATGCTCCGTGATCAATATCGATTCCCCTGGCGGCAAACTTGAGGCGCGGGACCTCGACTGGAAGACGGCGTCTGAATTGTCGAACCGCGGCGTAGTCACCGCCATTCACACGGACGATCCCATCACCGACTCACGCTGGCTGCTGCGGAGTGCGGCTCTTTCCGTCCGCGGCGGCATGTCGCGGGAGAAGGCCATCGAAGCCGTGACCCTCTCCGGTGCCAAGCTGCTGGGCCTCGAATCGCGCACAGGTTCGCTGGAGGCGGGCAAGGATGCGGATTTCGTCGTCCTGTCCGGCGATCCGCTCTCGATCTATACGCGGGTGCAGCAGACATGGGTGGAGGGCGAAAAGGTCTTCGATCTCTCCCGTCCGGAGGATCAACTCATGGCCGAGGGAGGCTACGGTGCCGGCGTGGCCCGCATCAACACCACCTGCTGCTTCAACAAATGAAAACAGCCTTTCTTTTCCTCACCCTGAGCACGGCACTGCACGCCCAGGTGGCCGTGAAGGCGCGCCTCCTTTATCCGATGACCGGAGACCTCGCGCCCATCAAAGACGCGGTGGTCCTCTGCGGGCCGGATGGAAAAATTCAGCGTGTCGGCCCTGCCGCTGAGGTGCCTGTTCCGGATGGCTGGAAGGTGCTGACGGCGGAGGTGGCGATGCCGGGCATCGTTGACGCCCGCACCACCGTGGGCGTGAGCGGCATCCTGAACTGGGACCGCCGCGATCAGGAGCAATTCGAGGCCTCGTCGCCCGTCCAGCCTGAACTGCGTGCCATCGATGCCTACAATGGGCGCGATCCCCTCGTGCAATGGGTGCGTGAGTTTGGTGTTACCACCATCCACACCGGTCATGCGCCGGGAGAACTGGTTTCCGGCCAGACCATGATTCTGAAAACGAACGTGCCGTCCATTACGAAAAAGGAGGACACGCTCTCTGGGTTTGCCGGCGTTTCCGTCACTCTCGGCGCGGACGGTCTGAACAAGGACAAGAAGCCTCCCGGGACCCGCGCCAAGTCCGTGGCCATGCTGCGCGCCGAATTGATCAAGGCCCGGGAATATCTTGCGAAACAGGACAAGGCGGAGGGCGACAAAAAGCCTGACCGCGACCTCCACCTGGAATCGCTCGGAGCCGTTCTGAAGAAGGAAGTGCCGTTCATCGTCACCGCCGACCGGCACCAGGACATCACCGCCGCCCTGCGTCTTCAGACCGAGTTTGGATTTCGTCTCGTGCTCGACAGCGCCGCCGAAGCCTATCTCCTGCTGGATACGATCAAGGCCTCCGGTGTCCCTGTCATCGTCCATCCCGTCATGGCCCGCGCCGCCGGCGACCGGGAAAATATGACCTTCACGCTGCCCGCCAAACTGCAGGCCGCCGGCATCCCCTTCGCTCTTCAGTCCGGCTACGAAACCTACGTCCCCAAAACCCGTGTCGTCCTGTTTGAAGCCGGTATGGCCGCTGCCCACGGACTCACCCCGCAGCAGGCCCTCGCCGCCATCACCATCCATCCCGCGGAGATCCTTGGCCTGCAGACGCGGCTGGGGTCCCTTGCTGCCGGCAAGGATGCCGACGTTGCTCTCTACGATGGCGACCCGCTGGAGACAGTCACGCATTGCACGGGAGTCATCATCGGCGGGAAAATTGTCAGTGAGGTAAAGCGGTAACCTCTTCCAAAGGCGGGAGTCATTTGCGTTGTGCCCATTTCCGTCCGGCGGTCAGGGCGGTCATGGTTTCCGTGAGTCTCTTTTGCTGCGTTTCCGGAAGTTTGGCGGTTCCCACCCAAATCAGATACTCCCGCTGGTACGTCGGCTTGAGACTTTCAAAGAACCTCCGGGCGGCTCCGTTTTTTTGAAGCGCTTTCGCCAGAATGGGCGGTATTTCCGGCAGAGGGCGGGGCTCTTTCACGATTTTCAATGGCGGCACCGTCTCATCCAGATGCACCGCTGCCCGCAACAGTCGTTTTAATGCCCACCGGTCAATCGACTCGATCGAAGTGAAACGGATCGTCATCACCGAGGCGTTCTCCGCCCGCTGATCGCAAAGCACCGCCGCATCCGGCAACTCCGCTCCCCGGAAAAAGGTGAGCCCCGCCCACTTCTTGAAGCCGCCCAGCGCACACACATGCTTTTGCCCTGTATAACAAAGCATGTTCCATTTGATGGATTCTGACAAATCCGGCTCCCACGTCAATATCCAGTCCCTCACCGTCTCACACAGCGGCCGTGAAACCTCCGGGCAGGTTTCCAGCCAGACTTCCGGATTGTTCGTGCGTGAAGGGCGGACGTCCATAGAGAAAATTGAGAATGGAAGGCCGGTTTGACTTGGCTTGGGGATTACGCTGGGTAGTGTCTGCGGCAAGGGCATTCTCGCAGAGCTTCCTGTGAGGAAAGAGTGAAATCTCTTGCATGCGCGCAAGGGGGTGGCCATAAATCGCGCCCCGTAATGAGCTCTCAAAATCCAGCTGTCACCCCTGTTACCGGCTCGTTGTCGCCGGAAACGCTGGTGGACGGGCCATGGTTTGGAAAGGTCAAACAGGCGTATGCTTTTCGCCATGGGATGCCCCGGCCACGCTGGCTTTTTCCGCTCATCGGATTGATCATCGCCAGCCTGTTGTTTGCTCTCGGAGGGCGCTGGCGCACCGTGGCATACGTGGGAGCCGGTCTGGTGACAGTCATGGCTATTCTCGAATGGGTGAATCCCAAAGCCGGCCGGGTCATCCATGGCGGGCTGGCAAAATTCGGCTATGGGCTGGGAAGGATCATCGGATGGATTTTTCTGGTTCCCGCCTACTGCATCGCGGGACCGGTTGCGCGTCTGCTGACGAGAGTAATGGGGGGGGACCCGCTGGCCCTCCGGGCTGGAAACAATCCCAGTTTCTGGGCATGGGCCGACAGTGAAAAACGCCGCGGCGGGCAGGCATCCCGTATGTTTTGCGCTGAGCGGATTTCGACTGGCCGCAACTGGCTGGGGGCGCTGCTGGTGCTCGGGGTGATCGGGTTTGTTCTTGGAGAACTCGTATTGCGGTTTTATTTCGGGTTTCACAATCCGGTCCTTTATCAAAACGACTCTCATTGCGGTTACCGGGTTAAACCGGGTCAGGATATTGCCACCGGCAGGGGACGGGTGCAGATCAACAACTATTCCATGCGGTATCACAGCGATGTGAAGCCTCAAAAGCCTGCGGGTGTTTTCCGGGTGTTGTTGATAGGAGATTCGACCCTCTATGGGGGGGAATATCTCACCAATGAGGAAACGTATGCCGGTCTTATCGAGGAGAGGCTCAACAAGCGCTACGGAGCCGGTGGCCGGCACTATGAGGTTCTCCCTATCGGCACCAACGCCTGGGGGCCGCTCCATCAGTTGGGGTGGGTGGAGAAGTTCGGCACATTTGGCTCTGATCTGACCATGGTGACCACTCCCGCTGCGGACATCGACCGTGCCAAACATCTTTTGGACAGCACACGCTTCATGGCGGCCAAACCGGTTCTGGCATGGCAGACAGTGGCGACATGGGAGTGCTGGTCGTGGCGGCGAAAACTGGGGACCACGAACAATGACTTCTATCAGAACGATGCGGAAGGCATGCTGCAACTGCAAACCGGTGTGCAGGCATTCGTCAATTTGGGAAAACTCATTCGGAAAACCTGTCCGGAAGTGATGTTCGAGACACTGCCCCAAATGACCTACGGGCAAGTGGCTGTGGAAGGGCGTGTAGAAAAGGGCTCTTCCTTTGAGAGGCTCTACGGCATGCTGCTGCCGGCGCTCAGGGAGGCCGGATTCGATATGGTTTATCCCATAAATCTCTTTAAAGGCATGGGGAACGTCGAGAAGCTGTTCCATGACGAGGCACACCTTGATGTTAAGGGGCATGACATCTATGCAGACTATCTGATTTCCAGGTTCGTCGCGGCATCGCCAGGATTTCGCAAGTATGCCGGATTGCCGGAACTGGTGCCGGCCGGGGAGACGACGGTGCAGCCATGAATATTCTCGGAATCAGCGCCCTTTACCACGACAGCGCCGCGGCCCTGATCAGGAACGGGGAGATCATTGCGGCCTCGCAGGAGGAGCGGTTCAGCCGGAAAAAACACGATGAGCGTCTGCCCGTGGGGGCGATGACGTGGTGTCTGGAGGAGGGCGGCGTGGGCCCCGATGAACTCGACGCGGTGGTCTTTTTTGACAAGCCGGTAACCAAACTGACGCGTCTTCTGGAAACCTACGGACAGGTGGCGCCGCGGGGGCTGAAGAGCTTTCTCATGGGCATTCCTGCATGGCTCAAGGACAAGGGCTGGGTGGGACTGCAAATCGAGAAGCACCTGAAACGCACGGGCTACCGCACGCCGAAGAAGTTCTACTTTCCGGAGCATCACCAAAGCCACGCGGCCAGCGCCTTCTTCGCGTCCCCTTACGAGGAGGCGGCGATCATCACGGCGGATGGCGTGGGGGAATGGGCCTGCACTACTATCGGGAAAGGCGAGGGCAACCGTATGGAACTTACGGTGGAGGGCCGCTTCCCGCATTCGATCGGCCTGCTCTACAGCGCTTTTACCTACTACACCGGGTTCAAAGTGAATTCCGGCGAATACAAACTGATGGGGCTGGCTCCCTACGGCGATCCGGTCTACGTCGATCGCATCCGGGAGAAGCTCATCCGCATCCGGGAGGATGGCAGCGTGTGGCTCGACATGAGCTTCTTCGGCTTTTTAGACGGTCTGCGCATGACCAATGACAAGTTCCACGCGCTCTTCGACGGCCCTCCGCGCCGGCCGGAAAGCGAACTGACAAAAAAGGAGATGGACCTCGCAAAGTCCATCCAGGTGGTCACCGAGGAGATCATGCTGAAGACGGCGCGCTACGCCCGCGCCATTACCGGGAAGAGACACCTTTGCATGGCGGGAGGTGTGGCGCTCAACTGCGTGGCCAACGGGAAGATTCTGCGGGAGGGAATCTTTGATGACGTCTGGATTCAGCCGGCGTCCGGCGATGCCGGCGGAGCGCTGGGTGCGGCGCTCTACGTCTGGCATCAGGTGCTGGGCAAGCCGCGCGAGATGAAGAATGCCAGGCCCGACTTTATGAAGGGCTCGGCCCTCGGCCCCGGCTTCAGCAATGAGCAGGTGAAGGCGTTCCTCGATGCCAATGGCATCCCCGCCACTTACATGCCCGACGCGCAGCGCAATGAGTTCCTCGCCGGGGAACTGGCCTCCGAAAAGGTGGTGGGCCTTTTGCAGGGACGCTGTGAATTCGGGCCGCGCGCGCTCGGATTCCGGTCGATCCTGGCGGATGCGAGGAGCGCGAAGATGCAGTCCTACCTGAACCTCGCGACCAAATTCCGGGAGAGTTTTCGCCCGTTCGCTCCGATCTGCCTCAAGGAGTATGCCCATGAATTCTTCGAGGAAATCCATGACTCGCCTTACATGCTGCTGGTGGATCAGGTGAAGGCTTCGCGCTGCACGCCGGATACCGGTACGGAGGGCAGGGGGAATATGGTGGAGTGGGTCAATCAGGTGCGCTCCGACGTTCCAGCGGTCACCCACGTGGACTATTCGGCCCGCATCCAGACCGTGGACCGGGACCGCAATGCCCGCCTGCACGACATCCTCACGGCGTTCCATCAAAAAACAGGCTATCCCATTCTCGTGAACACGAGCTTCAACGTCCGGAGTGAGCCCATCGTTTGCAGTCCGGCGGATGCCTACCGTTGCTTCATGCGCACCGGGATCGATATCCTCGTGCTGGAAAACTGGGTCCTAACGAAGCGGGACCAGCCGGCGTGGCAGGAGACGAAGAGCTGGCAGGAGGAATTCGGACTCGACTAACCATCCCTGTCGCCATGCTCACGCTCAAATGGATTTTCAGAATGCTCGGTGACGTCATCCGCTACGGGTGGGTAAACCGGTCATTTGGAATGGTGGCGGTCATCCTGTTTCTACTGGGTGTGGCCCTTCTGATCGGGGCTGCCGCGGCCAGTGCGCCCTGGATTTACACCCTGTTTTAAGGACCCGACGCGGGGCGTGGAGACCTAAAATCGCGTCTCTGACGCGACCCGTTTCGCGGGATTGAAGCGCTCTATAGGGGATTTCCCGAGGAATTAGTAATACACCGTAGTGGAAAGCGGGCCGCCCTAAACGGGCGTTGCGATGGGGTGTTCATCCCCCATGAGCAGGGCGCGCGCCCTTTCAAACCGCGCCCCAGAAGCTGCGCCGGCATAGGAGATTCTCTGATATAACAGAAATTATGGAAAAATTAGATAATTTACTTGAATACTGAACTATGGTTGGTATGATGAGTGCAGTATCTATTAAAATATGAAAAAACTCATCGTTATCGTCAATGACGCCGATGCCTGCGGCAATACCACCCTGACCGCTCTCCTTCATGGATACCTCCAGCGCAAAGGGCTGCGGCAAACCCTCGCCCTGACCTCTCCGGATCAGGAACTGCCCATGGACACTGTGCTGCTGGACGCCGAGGACGGCTTTGCGCCACACGAAGTGGTGGACCTTGTGGACCGCTCGCAGGTGGTGATGATAGACGTGCACACCGGCGGCGCCGAACGATTCGAGAAACACTTTTTCCGCCACCGCTTGGACGAGGCCCTGGATGAAATCGAGTGCGGGGTTACGGTGATCCTTCCAGTATGTGACGATGCGGCAGTCATTCATAATGCGCAGGAACGCGCCCGGGTCTGGAACAAATGCGCCGAGGTGGTGGTGGTCCGGATGCCGCTGCTGGCTGACGATCCCCTTCCTTACACGGCCAGTCAGGCCCAGCGTTACCTCTCGCAACTGGGGGCCACTGAACTGATTCTGCCTCCGGTGAACGACTGTATCCTCGATGAAATCGATGCGATGGACCTCGATGTCCCGCTGGCGCTGACGCAACGGCAGCACCTGACCCGTTTTGTACGAAATGAGCTCCTCGCCTGGGAAGTGAACGCCGGTGAAATGCTGCGCGAGGTCGAGTCTCTCATCATTCCGGTCAAGAGCCGCAGTGCCGACACCCGCGACGACGCTATTTTTGGCAAGTCGCTCGCCTTTTGATTTCCCTGTAGTTACACCCGGGCTGCCTGTTATTTCCCGGGTATGGACTGACAGGCAGCCCGTGGTTTTTTCCTTTCCGGCTGCACCACCAGCCGATTCGCTGTCCCCCGCTAAAACACAACGGCAGCCTGCTCCTGAACCACGGGTATGGAAGGAGCAGGCTGCCCTGTTTTCCCCAAAGGGAAAAATTTCAAAAATCAAATTCCAGGGTTCAACTGATCAGCAGGAGCCGGGGAGGCTGGCTGGGTTCCGTGGACGGGGCGCGGTGGATGCAGGGGAGCACAGGGCTGCCGGGCCATAATGTGGCGATGCGCCAGAGATTGCCCGCGCCGAAGGTGTAGGGATGAGCGTGCGGAAGCGGCGCGTAGTGGAGATCGTAGCTGTTTTCGGAGAGGTATTCGTGAAAGGCTTCATCATCCTCTCCGCCGAAAAGGCGCAGGAGTTCGGCGCGGATTTCCGGAATGTCCACACGCCTCAGTGCCTCTTCGTTGGGCAGGCCTTCGCTCGACGGGCCGTGATAGGTGCA
>DATAIE010001195.1:0-5056 GCA_036262875.1 Verrucomicrobiales bacterium | reverse complement strand
ATTCGCCGCCGCGGCTCATTCCAATGAAGGCCGGTTTCTTCGACAGCCCGTGCTTCTCCGTCAAAAAGGCATACCACGCATCCCACTCTTTCCCCGGCTTCAGTGTCGCATTCGCCGAGATGTAAGCCACATGAAACCCTCTCCGCAGCAATTCCACCTCGGCCTGCGGCTGGTGATCCCAGTAGCATCCCTGCCATGACCACGGGGCTCCCTCCGCTGCCTGCTTTGGCACCACCACGATGCACCGCCGCTGCCCTTTCGCCGGGTCCTTCACTCCGAACTTCTCCCCCTCCGGCGCCTGGAAGGGCGTGATGGCCAGCGTCGCCTCGTCCATCATGTAGTCGTAGCGCTCAAACCCGTCATGCCACGCGGACTTGCCTCCATCGAAAGGAACATAGGCTTCCCCGCCCCGCACAGCGGACGTGTTGAGAAGCAAAGCCGTAAAGAGAAATGAGGCGTGCTGAAACCTGCGAACGGTGGATCGTGAATTCATGGGTCCGCAGGGTGTCCGTGACCTTACGGAAGTCAATTCCGCGACCAGGCAGGGGCCTGAAACACCCCTGGCGTTCGCTGGGGGTTGCCTTTCGAAAATTTGACGGGAAAGCCTTTGCACGAAGCCTGCCATCCAGGCAAGGTGGGGGCCGTGAATCCCGTCAGGATGATTATCGCGCGCACACAACCTGCCTTTGAGGGCATGGCTGGAAGGGAGGCTGTCGCGCAGTGCGGGAGAACGGGAGGACAAATGGATGGACACGAATGACGGAAGGCAGCGCTTTTTCTCCAAACCAACATCCTCCGCGCCACCAATGAATGACACGCTCAACCGATCCACCGTACTCGTCCTCAACCGCCACTGGCAGGCCATCGATGTGAAAACACCGGCAGAGGCCTTCAGCATGATGGCCACGGGAGCCGCCAGTGGACTGGACATCGGGGAGGACGGGATGCGGCCGGTGCCGTGGAAAGACTGGCTGGTGCTCCCGGTGCGCGAGCAGGACCACCCGGTGCGTACCGTGCGCGGAGCCGTGCGCGCTCCGACGGTGATCGTGCTCGCCCGGTATGCGAGAATGCCGCGGCGCCGTCTCAGCTTTTCCCTGCGCGGGCTCTGGGAACGCGATGGCGGGGTGTGCCAATACACGGGCCGCCGCCTTCAGCCCGGCGAGGGGAACATCGATCACGTCGTTCCGCGGAGCCGCGGCGGTCATTCCACCTGGGACAATTGCGTGCTCGCCGACAAGCGCGTCAATCACCGCAAGGGCAACCGCACGCCGGACGAAGCGGGCCTCAAACTCGTGCGCGCTCCGCAGATTCCGCGGGAAATGCCCGCCACCGCTTTCATCCGGAATACGCATGCGATTCCGGACTGGGAGATGTTCCTCGCCTAATCCTCCGCGGGCGAAGATCGAACAGGGAGACCGGCAGGGGTGTCTGAACGGACCTGCCCGTCCTCCCTTCAGACATGAACCCCGCCACCCGTCTCCGCAGGATTACGCTCGGAACTCTCCTCAGCGCCCTGCTGATCACCGGTGGCGTCTGCTGGCGGAATCTCTCTACGGATGAAGCGGGGGCAGTGCATTCGTCACGCCGCAAATCCATCCTCCTCCCGCAGGCTGACGCTTCGTCCCTCCCGCCTGCGGAGAGCGCGAAGGCGGTGGCTTCCGCCCACTACCGGGCGTGCCTGCTGCTGCGCGTTCTTCCTCTTCCTCTCCCCGCGCTGAGTACCCGTACCCTGGACGGAGGGATCAACGAGTTGAGGTCCAGCGCGGTTTTGACAGCCGCCTGTGAGACGCTCCATCTTTCCTCCCGCTGGTCCATGGATGCCGGCAGCGCCCTCGCCAAACTGTCCGCGGCGACGCAGGTTTCGGTTTCCTCCGAGTCTCCTGCGATGGGGACGCTTCTCGTTTCCTCACCGGACCGGGAGGAAGCATCGGAACTGGCGGACGCCATCGTTTCCGCCTTCAAGGCCACTCTCGAGCAAACCGAGTCGGACCAAACCAGCCGGCTTGCCGGTCCCGTATACAAGAAGGTGAAAGCGCTCACCGAATCCGTCGAAAGCGCCCGCAATCAAATGCTGGAGTGCATGAACAGCCGTCAGATTGTGGACTATGCCTTCCTGGACAAACTGAATGGAAAGCCCGGTGTCATTCAGCCGGAACTGGACGCAGCCCTGGAACCCGAAATCAAACTCGCGTGGTTCAGGCATCAGTTGGAGACGCTCCAGTCTCTTCCCGCCGAAGGCGCTCCTGCGTATCTCGCCTCGGCAGTGCTGCCGTTTCAGGACCCGGCGACACGGCTTTGCCAGTCCTGGCAGGATGTCGCGGCCACGGCGGCTGCATTCTCCAATGCCTCCGACCCGTCGCTGAGCGGCGTTTTTGATTATAAGCGCGACGAAACCACGGCGGCTGTCGCCGCCTGCCGTGAACGTTTGCAGCAATGGATCACGCAAACAGATCAGTCCCTGCCGGAGGAGGATTCCCGGGGAGCCCTTCCCGCCGTCTCCGGCAAAGCGGGACAGGAAGAGTATCGACGGCTGAAACAGAGATACGAAAACGAAGTCGAATCGCTGAGAACTCTCCTGGAAAATGCCGGCCGGTTGTTCGGCAGCGACGCTCCGATGTACGTTCCTCCGGTCCTCGTCCTGAAAAAGTCCGTCGAGCGTATCCTCCGCTGAAGACTATTCGCCCAGCCGCATCGCAAGGAGGGAAGGCTTGCCATCCGTGAGCACCCGCACCTGGTTCACGCCTCGGCGAAGCGCGGCGCGGGCTTCGGCAATGGTGGTGATGGCTTTGGAGTTAATCTCCGTAATGATCTGACCGGCACTGAGGCGTGTGGGGCTCCCCTCTTTTACCGTCTCCACTTTCAGGCCTTTGGGATCGGTGTTCACGCTGAGCGTGACGCCTGGCAAAATCTCCGCGCCGCCGTCACCGCTTAGCCGCGAAGCGCCATCGTCCGCGATCTCTTCAAACGCGATGTCCAGCGTCTGCGGTTTTCCCTCCCGCACAAAGGCTACCTTTTTCGGCTGGCCTGGAGGCATGAGCGAACTGCGGAGGCGCAGCGCGGATTCGTCGGGCACCGGCTGCTCATCGATGGCAATGAGGAGATCATCTTTCTTCAGCCCTGCCTTTTCCGCGGGGCTGCCCGCCTGGACAGAGGTGATCTTCACCCCTGCCGGATTGGTGGCGTCAGGCTTGCTGTTTGTAACAGCCACGCCGAGGCGGCTCCGGGTGACCCGGCCCTTTGCAATCAACTGGTCCGCCACCCACACCGCAAGCTGTGACGGCACGGCAAAACCAATCCCGATGTTCCCTCCGCCGCCGGCATTGCGAATGGCGGAATTGATCCCCACCAGCCGGCCCGCGGCATCCACCAGCGCGCCGCCGCTGTTGCCGGGATTGATGGAGGCATCCGTCTGGATGAAGTCTTCATAGGAGCCAGGACCGCCCATGTTGAGGCCGCGCCGGTGTGTGGCGCTCACGCAGCCCATGGTAACGGTCATACCCACTTCGAAGGGATTGCCGATGGCGAAGACCAGATCGGCCACGCGCACATTGTTGCTGTCCGCAATCGGCAGCGCGGGGCCTTCGGGCACCGGATCCATTTTCAAAACCGCAATATCCGTCAGGGGATCGGTGCCGACGATCTTCGCCGGATAGCGGCGACCGGTATGCAACTCCACCATGATCTCGTCCGCCAGCGTATCCGATGAGGTGCGCACGACGTGGTTGTTCGTGATAATGATGCCGTCTGCTCCGACGATGACACCGGAGCCGTGGCCGTTTTCCCGCCGGCCGGGCTCGCCCTCTTTCCCGTCCTCCTTTTTGCCGAAGTAGCGGTCCACGAAGGCCTTGTCATCACCCTTGGACTCCTTCAAAAGCGTGGCCGGGTAAACGCTTACCACCGAGCGCTGCACTTTTTCGAGCACGTCCGCATAGGACGACGGACGGGGAACCTCGCGGTTGGGTACCGGGGTGGAATCCACCGGCAGCGCGTGGACGAGAGCAGGAGTGAGGCAGAGCAGCAGGAGAGGCTTCATGGCGTTGGGGAAATCGTGATTATGTATAAAACCGTCGGATGATCCATTCCAGACCGAGCAGAGCTACGAGTGCGGCGATGACCGGCCAGCGATCCCAGGCGGGCACAGAGGCCGCGAGCGCCTTTTCATCCGCCGTCCTCTGCAAAGCAGTGAGCCAGTCGGTGACCTCCGCGCTGCGGTGCAGCACCGGCGCACCGGTGGTGGCGGCGATCTGCTCCAGCGCCGCAGGCTGAGGTTGCGGGTTGGAAAACTCGGGATCGCACGGCATCACGCGGACGGAAAATTCGCTGCGGTATTTCTCTTTTTGATCCGGCGACACCGTTTCCACGATAATGGCATTTTCCCCTTCCGGAAGCCCCTCCGGACGCACAAGCGATCCGGTGAAACGGCTTCCCGCCGGCTGCCATCGCAGCGTCGCGCGGGCGGCAGGCTGATCCTTGACCCATGCCACGGTCCGCCAGGCGGAGACTTTGGTCGCGAGGGCGGGATCCGCCGGGATGGCATAAACCTCCAGCGCTGCGTCATCCGCCCATGTCAGGGCAGCACAGCCGCCAAAGAACCGCGAGGCATTTTGCGCCACGCTCTTCTCGGTGAGCCAGTGGATAGCGGAGGCCCAGAAACGGCGGTAGTAGGCATTGCTTTCCGGCTGCGGCGGAATTCCGGCAGAGGCCACGCTGCCGGTCTGTTGAACATCCTCCCTTACCATCCCGGAGACATCTCCTTCCCGCGGACCCCAGATGGTATTGTGAAGCCCGCCCCAGCCTTCCGTAATGTCACTGGTGAAGGCCATCGTCCGGCCCTTTCCGAAAGGCTGAACGGTAATGAGCGGCTGGCCTTCATTATTCGTCATGCGCATAAGAGTGACCGCGGCGGGTTTGGCGCGGTTGATGAAATTGGTGCCGCCAAACGGAGGATGCGCATTGAGTATCTCCTCGAGCGTTTCGCCTTTTCGCGGCAGGTTTCTCAGGATCGGATGCATCTTGCCCTCCTCCGTCCAGAACGGTTGGACACCGGCATGCATGT
>DATAIE010001194.1:0-4678 GCA_036262875.1 Verrucomicrobiales bacterium | reverse complement strand
GCGGACATCCGCAGCCGTTACCGGAATCTAACGGATGCAGAGGCCCGCGCCGCCCAGTTGGAGCACGGGATGTTCTTCATCTTCGGCGGCGAGGAGAGCTACGGTTATCTTTGCACAGACTGGATTCGCGACAAGGATGGCAACGGAGCCGTGGTCATGTTCGCGGAACTCGCGGCCTATGCCGCCAGCCGGGGACTGACCGTGCCGGACCTGCTGGATGAGGTGTCCTGCGGATTCGGTGTCTTTGTCGAGCATACGGAATCCCCGGAATTTCCGGGAGCGGACGGCGCAGCAAAGATCAAACGGCTGGTGGAGTCCTACAGCGCACACCCGCCCAAAGAGCTCGATGGCGCGGCTGTCGTGAAGATGATCCACTACGGCAAGGATGACGTTCTGGACGAAGAGGGTGATCCCGTTCCCAAAGAGAACATGCTCTTCCTCGACCTCGCCGACGGTCGCCGGTTCGCCGTGCGGCCCTCCGGCACGGAGCCGAAAGTGAAGTTCTACTTCTTCGCCAGCCGCCGTCCCGCCCCGGGCCAAAAACTGGACGCGTCGAAACTGCCGGAAATAAAGAAAGAGGTGCGCGCGGGTATCGATCGCCTGTGGACGGTGATTCAGAAGGACATCGAAACCAGGCTCGCGAGCTGACGGCGTTACGAGATGTCCCGCCTTCAAGCACTCCTCTGCTCCGCGTTTTCCGCCCTGCTTTTTGCCGGCGCGTTTCCGCCTTTCAATTTTTGGTGGCTGGCGTGGATCTGGCCGCTTCCTCTTTTGTTTTTGATATGGAGTCCCGGCGCGCGCCGGGGCGGACGGATTTTCTTCTTTGGCTGGCGGCATGGCTGGCTGACGGGCTTTTTGAGCTTCACCGCCACGCTGTGGTGGGTGGGACACGTGAGCACACCGGGGATGTTCGCTCTGTGTGCCTATCTCGCTCTCTACCCGGCGTTGTGGGGCGGTTTTGCCGCCCTCCTGAAACCGGCGAGTCCCGGCCAGGGATTCTTCGCCAGCGTGGCGCTGGGTCTGCTGTGGTGCGGGCTGGAGTGGACGCGGAGCATTCTGCTGACGGGATTTCCCTGGAATGGAGCCGCCGTTCCTCTCGTGGAAATGCCGGGCGTGCGCTCGCTCGCCATGTTCACCGGCGTGACCGGACTCTCGATATTGCCTCTGTTCTTTGCCAGCGGTGTTGCCGCGGCATGGACTCTGCGCAGTCACCGTTACGTCAGGTCCCGCGCGCTGCTGATGGCGGTGACGCTGGGGACGCCCGCCGCTCTCACGCTGGCCACGTGGCAAAAGACTCCGCCACCCCCGGGAGACATGGCGGTGATGCTGGTGCAGCCGAATGTAAACATGCAGGACAAGATGGACGAGCGTCTCAATCTTTCCCGGTATGACGATCTTTTGGCACTGACCGTCGACGGATATGAGAAGGCCCGCACCAAACCGGAGCTGATTGTGTGGCCGGAATCCGCCATCCCGTTCCTTTTCCACGAGAGCGTGCATGATGAACGGCTGAACGCGATTCTCAAAATGGGGCCATTCTCGCTCATCACGGGAGCCGACGACATCGCCGCCGATGACATGGGGACCGACAGTTGGGATATCTCGAACTGTGTGGTGATGCTGAAAAATGAGCGTCGGAATTTCCAGATTCATGCCAAGGTCCATCTGGTCCCGTTTGGGGAATACATTCCTTTGCGCAAGGAGCTTCCGTTTCTGGAGAGCATGCTGGGGAATCTGATCCCAACAGATTTCACCCCGGGGAAATCACTGGAACCCCTGCCCATCGAGGGAGCTAAAGCCCAGGTGATTCCGCTGGTTTGCTTTGAGGATACCATTGCCGATCTCGCCCGGCGTTTCGTGCGGGACACTCCGCAGATCATGGTGAACGTCACCAACGACAACTGGTTTGCCGAGAGTCCGGAATCCGCCATCCATGCGCTCAACGCCCGCTGGCGCTGTGTAGAGCTGCAGAGGCCCATGATTCGTTCCGCCAATACCGGCGTCACCTGCGTGATCGATACGGAGGGCCGCATGACCTCTGAAATGAAACCGTTCACGGGGGGTGTGCTCCACGCCTCTGTCCCGCTGCCCGTCGGCGGCATCACCTTCTATGCGGCGCATGGAGACATTGTGCCGATGAGTGCCGGGGTTGCCGGTTTCCTGCTCGCGCTGACGATGCTCTTCACCCGCCGCTCCACCCGATGAATGCTCCGGATGTGCCATCTCTCGAAACCAGGGAGGAAGTCATGTTCTTCGATACCGATGCCGGAGGCGTGGTGCATAACATTGCCTACCTCCGCTTCATCGAAACCTGCCGCACCCGGCTTGCCGCGCGTCTGGGCATGGACATCCCCGGCATGATGGCCCTGCATCAGTTTCCCGTCGTCGTGCGCACCGAGATTGATTACAAGCGGCCCGCAAAATTCGGGGACATTCTTCTCATCCGGGGACGTCTGGAAAAACTGGAGAGAGCCCGTTTCTGGTGCCGGTTTGAAGTCGTGCGGGCCGGCGACGAGGCACTGCTTATCACCTGCCTCCAGTCGCTGGCGCTGGTGGAGATGCCGAAGGCCAGGCCGCAGAGACTCCCGGTGGAGTGGCGGGAAAAGTGGCCCCATCTTTTCACGGCCCGGGAAACGGGAGAGTGAGCCCTCCCGGCTGAGGAGTGATGTTGTTTCCCGAATTTCTGTCAAAACAGAAATACGGCCTTGATGTTTCGGATATTTCTGTCTAAACTGAAATTACGGAAAGGACGCAACCCGCTCTCTCCGCTGAACCCGCCAAAAGCAAAACCATGGACTACACCATCCTCACCTACAGCATCTACATCAGCCTCAGCGTTTTCCTCACCATCTGGGTGGCGCGGACGCTCCAGAAGAACGGACGCGTCTTTCTGGTAAGCAGTTTTCATGGCAACGACGCCCTGGCGGACAGTGTGAACCACCTGCTGGTGGTCGGCTTTTATCTCGTCAATTTGGGCTTCGTCTGTCTCTATCTGAAGCTGACGAATCCCGTGGAAAGCGGGCAGGGGGTCTTTGAGGGACTGGGCGGAAAACTCGGCATCGTGCTGCTCGTGCTCGGGGCCATGCACTTCATGAACCTCTTCATCTTCAATCGCATCCGCCGGAACGCCGAAGACCGGAAACTGATGGTGCCGCCGGTGCTCCCGAATTCGTTGACCACCCTGCCTCCGCGGACGGCCTTCCATGCGGCGAAGGCTCCTGAGACTCCCGGCCAGCCCGATTGAGTGCCGTTTCCTGCCGGTCCCCGAACTTCACCATTCGAAAGACATGACCGCTCTGTATGCCTTCTACGATGGAGAATGCGGCCTTTGCTCAGCCGGCCGCAACTGGCTGAGCAACCAGCCGCAACTGGTCCCCATCCGCTTCCTCCCCTATCAAAGCGAAGAGGCCCGGCAGCTCTGCCCGGAACTTCCCAACCTTCATCCCGAGCGCGAAATCGTCGTCCTGAGTGATACCGGGGAAATCTATCAGGGCGACGGTGCCTGGATCACCCTGCTCTGGGCCACTTACCACTGGCGCAGCATGGCGATCGATCTCAGTAAACCCGGCCTGCGCGGTCTCGCCCGCAAGGTGATCGAAGCCATCTCGGAGAACCGGATGACTCTCTCAAAATGGCTGGGGATGAAGAAGGAGGCACGCGTGGCGGAATGACGAAACCAGAAGTCAGAAATCCGAAGGAAGTCCGAATGACGAAGGTTCCATTCCTCCGCGGGTCGTCATTCGGGGCCGGGATTAAACCCGGTGATATTCCTGCAGCGGACGCACTTCCAGTTTGTTCTTCTGAAGGGAGCCGATGGCATGGGCGGCGGCGCGGGCACCGCGCAGGGTGGTGTGGATGGGAGTGCGGGTGCTGACACTCGTGGAGCGGATGATGACCTCGTCTTTGCGGGTTTCTTTTTCGCTGGGGGTGTTGATGATCATTGCGATCTCCCCGTTCTTCATCATGTCGAGGATGTTGGGACGGCGGCCCTCGGCGATCTTGTGGACCAGTTCGCAGGGCGTGCCGAGTTCCATGATGGCTTTGCGCGTGCCTTCGGTGGCGACGAGGGTGAAGCCAAGCTCGTGGTAGTCCTTCGCGATGGCAGCGACGCGGCTTTTTTGCCGGTCGGAAACGCTGATGAAGACGCGGCCTTTGAGCGGGAGGGGGTTCCCGGCGGCCATCTGACTTTTGGCAAAGGCCATCGCATGATCCGGATCGATGCCCATGACTTCGCCCGTGCTCTTCATTTCGGGACCGAGCGCGATGTCGATGCCGGGGAACTTGGAGAAGGGGAAGACGGCTTCCTTCACATTGTAGTGGGTGGGAATGATCTCCGTGGTGAAGCCGAGGGACTTGAGCGAAACCGCGGACACCTCGGTAATGTTCTCGCGTTTCAGGCCATGGCTGGCCATGATCTTGGCGGCGAATTTGGCGAGCGGACGGCCGATCGATTTCGAGACGAAGGGCACGGTGCGGCTGGCGCGCGGGTTCACTTCGATGACGTAAAGTTTCTCGTCCTTCACCGCGAACTGGATGTTCATAAGGCCGATGACGTTGAGGGCCCGGGCCAGATCCTTGGCGGCGCGCATGATCTCCGCTTTGATAGGCTCGCTGAGGCCAAACGCGGGGATCACGCACGCGCTGTCGCCACTGTGCACGCCCGCCTGTTCAATGTGCT
>DATAIE010001193.1:0-8368 GCA_036262875.1 Verrucomicrobiales bacterium | reverse complement strand
CACGGTGCTGCCGGTGCCCTCATGGGTGGCGGCCCACTGAACAGCGGCGGCGGGATCTTTCTTGTACCATTCTTCGATCGTATTGCGGACCAGTTCAGAATTCTTCGACTGCTCCATCGCTTGCACCGCAGCGGTCATCGCGGATGCCGGGTCGCGCTGAGCCCAGCTTTCCAGCAGGCCCTCGCGGCTCCGGTCATCGAGGACGCCGGGATGACGACCGGCAAGGGCCAGCGCCGCCTGCGGATCTTTATTGGCGAGGGAAAACATCACCGCGCTCAATGCCTCTTTCTGTTTTCCTTTTTCCACCGAGAGCGCCAGTTGTTCCGCCCGCTGCGGATCGTCCTCCGTCAGACGCCCGAAGACAAACAGCCTGGTCATGCCGTCGTTGTGATTGAAGTTTTGTTTAAGCGCCGCCAGCGCCTCCTCCGGATTCGTTTGCGCCAGGCGGATCATCGCCAGCATCTTGAGCGTATCCAGCTTGCCGTCCCCGTTCGGATTCCGGCGGCGATCCGGATTTTTGGCATCCTCGATACTGCTCAACTCCTCCACGGCTGCCAGCGCCTCCCTGACAGATTCGTCATCCATCGTCAGAAATTCCGGGTTGAGATTCATCTCCGCGATCGCCCTGCCCCGCCTGTCGCCGTCCAGCGAAGGCAACAGACCGAGGATCCACTCCCGGGCGTGACCTTTGGCAAACGGACGCCCAGGCGCAAAGCGCCGCACTCCCGAACCCGCCGCCGTCTCTCCTTTCCCCGCCGCCGCATGTCCAGGCTCCGCCCGCTCCTGCACCGCCGGCGCAACCCCGCCGTTCCTCCGCACGACGCTCACGGAATCACCATTCAAATGCCGCACCCAATATCCGGCAGCAAAGAGAACCGCACCACAAAATGTTAGGAACAGAGGTTTTTTCATCGTGTCACGGACCGGATTTCCAACGGATACTGCCCCGGCATTCCTTTGTCTCAATCCGGTCGTCTGTCATCCCGCAAGGAAATGATGGCACTTTTCCGGGACGGGCGGTCGAATAACGATGAAACGCGGACACCGAACAACTTGCGGGCGTGGCGCGCGGCGTTTTGAATCCATTCATGATCCCGCGCCTTCTTCTCTCATTCTCGTGCATTGCGATTGGCGCCTCTGCTTTTGCTCAGGCTCCCGCCACTCCCGACGCCGCACCCAAACCCGCGCCGGTAAAAAAAGCGCCGCGCGCT
Source organism: Verrucomicrobiales bacterium (assembly GCA_036262875.1). GTDB lineage: Bacteria > Verrucomicrobiota > Verrucomicrobiia > Verrucomicrobiales > V1-33 > V1-33. Next base: position 7,157 of record DATAIE010001193.1, on the reverse strand, counting down.
TATCCGGTGCCGCCGACCGTGGCCGATCTTTCTTACGGTCCTCACAAGAAACAGGTCCTCAACTTCTGGAAGGCGGAATCAGACAAACCGACACCGCTCTTGTTTTACATTCACGGCGGCGGATGGACGGGAGGCGACCGCACCAGCGTCATCGGGATGCTGCCGGATTGTTTAAAGGCGGGCATCTCCGTCGTCTCGGTGGAGTATCGTTTCATTCCGGAAGCGACGGCGGACGGCGTGGTGCCTCCCGTCAAAGGCCCTCTCACGGATGCCGCGCGCGCCCTGCAACTGGTGCGCAGCAAGGCGGCGGAATGGAACATCGACAAGCAGCGCATCGGAGCCTCGGGGGGGTCGGCGGGCGCCTGCACGAGCCTGTGGCTCGCCTTCCATGACGATCTCGCGGATCCTAAGAGCAGCGATCCCGTCGCACGCGAATCCACTCGGCTGTGGTGCGCCGCGGTGGACGGCGCGCAAACCACGCTCGATCCAAAACAAATGCGGGAATGGACGCCCAACAGCCGCTACGGCGGTCACGCCTTTGGTTTCAAAGGCGACCCCGCAACGAAGCTCTCCCAGTTCGATGAATTCCACGCGAAGCGCGACACCATCCTGCCGTGGATCGCCGAGTATTCGCCCTACGCCCTCGTGACCAAAGACGATCCTCCGGTTTATATGAACTACGGCACCCCTCCCGCGCTGGGCAAGGATGAAAAGGACCCGACGCATACCTCGAACTTCGGGGTGAAACTCCAGGAGCACTGCAAGGAAATCGGAGTGCCCTGCGAACTCATGTATCCATCCGCCCCGGACGCGAAGCACGCTACCTCGAAGGACTATCTCATTGAGAAACTCAAGGCACCAAAAGCCTGAGTCTTCGCGGAATGAAGGGGCTGCGAAAGGCGTGGAGAGTGCCAAAGGATTTACCCAAGGGTGAGTGAGGGTGAGGATCTTCCTCGCGAGGAAACGCAGGTCCGACTCAGTTCACAGACGCGGTGGCATCGCACTTTGAACCGTATCACGGCGTCAAAATCTTTATCCCAGACGGCACGGAATCATAATAGACGAGATGAATGGAATCTGAGAAAAGACTCTGCCTTTATCTTCTTTTCACAATCCCCACCGATCGCACTTATGATAAACACTCCTCTTTCGCTTCTCCGGAAACTGGCCTGCGCCGGTTCCGCTTTGGGGATTTCCACGGTGGCCCAGGGTGCCATTATCACGAACGGCCTGTTGATGGACTTTGACGCCACTTCATGGAACGGGACCGGCTCCATTCCAAATACTGGCTCGGTGGGCGGCAACTTCACCCAGGACGGGCGACCCACGCGGGCTCTCGCCGCCGGCGTGAATGGTGCCTTCTTCGACGGCACGGACGCCTTCGTGGGTCCGGCGACTCCGGCTGGCATCACCGGCACCGGGGACCGCACGGTGGAGGTGTGGGTCTATCAGGGAACTGTCCGGGCAGAGGAAACGCTGGTGGCCTGGGGTAAGCGCGGCGGCCCGGATGGGACGAACAACTCCGTGAACTGGGGATCGAACGGGACCTTTGGAGCTTTCGGGGGCTGGGGAGCGGGTCCGGATCAGGGCTACGGCGCGCTGCAACCCGCAGCCGGTATGTGGCACCACATCGCCTACACGGCGGATGGCGCGAACAAGATTTTCTACGTGGACGGCGTGCTGGCCACCAGCGAGCCGAACAACGCCCCGGCCCTCAATACGGTGGCGGGACTCAACATACTCATCGGTGCCCAGCAAAACGGGGCCGCCGCTCCCGGCGCCACGGTGATCGACGCTGACAACAAGCTTTTCGGCGGGGTCGTCGGGAGGGTGCGCGTGCATGACGGCGTGCTCAGCGGGGCGGACATCCTCAACAATTTTAACGCGGAAAAGGCCACCTTTCAGTTGGCGGCCCGGCCCACCGCGGCCCTTACCGCCGCTCCGACGCACCGCTGGAGCTTCAATGAAGTCGCGGGCACTTCGTTTGCCGACTCCGGCACCGCGGGTTCGGCCGGCACCGCCGCCACCCTGCGCGGGGCTGGAGCGGTCTTGAATGGCTCCGGGGTGCGTCTGCCCGGCGGTGCATCCAGCACGCAGGCTTATGTCGATCTTCCGAACGGCGTGGCCTCCGGCAAGGACCTTAGCGCAGGCGGCTACGCTTCCGTAACTTATGAAGTCTGGCTCACCGCCAACTCGAATCAAAACTGGTCCCGCGTAGTGGACTTCGGGAACAGCACTGGCGGGGAAATCACTTCGCCCGGCGGCAGTTTCAACGGTGCCAACTACATGGCCCTCACGAACAACTTCGGCACTGGCACCGACATGCGCATGGAGCGCATCGGAGGCATCAATGGCACCCGCGACGCTGTGGGGGCCACCATCCTCAACTCCGAGCAGCACATTGTCATCACTTACGACGCCGCGGACGGCATGTGGAAGTGGTACCAAAACGGCAAGCTCATGGATGGCTTCGATTCCTCCGCGCCGGGCTTGATCGACGACGTGAACAACTGGCTGGGACGCTCGAACTACGCGGGTGATGCCAACACGGACGGAACCTACAATGAATTCCGCATCTACAACTACCCGCTGACCGATGCGCAGATCCAGCGGAATTTCCTCGACGGCCCGAATGTCCTGAGCCTTGTCCCCGAAGCCTCCACCGCTTCTCTGAGTTTGCTGGCGCTCGGGCTTCTCACCCGCCGCCGCCGGAAATAATTCCTCCGCGCGCCCGTCGGTTGCAGAGGCGTCCGGTCTTCAGCCGGACGCCTCTTTTTAGGTCCTGGCGGCGAGCGCCGCACTCCGCCCACTCCATGAAGATCTCGTCCGTCGTCGTTCTGGGAGCCGGCAGCGCCGGTTTCATGGCCGCGCTCACCCTTAAAACCAAACTGCCCCACCTGTCCGTGCGGGTCGTCCGCAGCCCGGAGATCGGGGTCATCGGCGTGGGGGAGGCGACGACCCCTGCCCTCTCGCGGCACCTTTTCGATTACCTCAAACTGAAACCGCGCGACTTCTACACCGGCGCGCAGCCGACGTATAAGATGGGCATCCGTTTTCTCTGGGGCCCGCGCCAGGATTTCGTTTATACCTTCGCGTTCGAACACGAATACCGGCATCCGGAACTGGCGCGGAACAACGGCTTCTACTACTCTGACGAAAGACCGTGGCTGGGGCAGGCTTCGGCATTTATGCTGCATGACAAGGTCTTCGCCCGCCGCCCGGACGGGCTGCCGCAGTTTCATAACAAACACGCGTTTCACATCGAGAACGTGACCTTTATCGGCTGGCTGGAGCAGTGCTGCCGGGGCCTCGGCGTGGAAATCACCGACGCCACTGTCAGCGTGGAAACGGGCGGCGAAGGCATCGCCGCGCTGATCACGAAAGAGGGCGAACGCATCACCGCCGACCTCTATGTGGACGCCTCCGGCTTCCGCTCGGAGCTGCTGGGCCGGGCTCTCGCGGAACCGTATCGCAGTTATGCCGACACCCTGTTCTGCGACCGGGCCGTCGTTGGCGGCTGGAACCGGAAATCCAATGATCCTATTATTCCTTACACCATAGCAGAAACCATGGACAGCGGATGGTGCTGGCAGATCGACCATGAGAAGGTGATCCACCGGGGCTATGTTTATTGTTCCGCCTTCATCAGCGACGACGCGGCGAGGGAGGAATTCCTGCGCAAGAATCCGAAAGCGGACCCGGCAGACACCCGCGTGGTGAAGTTCCGGTCCGGACGCCACGAGCGGAGCTGGGTGGGCAACGTGGTCGGCGTGGGAAACTCCGTCGGCTTTGTGGAGCCGCTGGAATCCTCCGCCCTGCAGATCCTGTGTATTGAATGCCGCACCCTTGCGGACTCCCTCCTCGACAGCCTCTGCGATCCGCCTCCCACCCTCATCAAACTCTACAACCGCTACAACGGGGACGCCTGGGACGACATCCGCAACTTCCTCGCCGTCCACTACAAATTCAATACGCGCCTCGACACTCCCTTCTGGCTCGCCGCCCGTCAGGATGTCGCCCTGCACGGGGCGGCGGACATCGTGGAGTGGTATCAGGAAAACGGCCCCAGCGTCGTCGCGGGCGTCACCCTTATCCATGAATCCAACGCCTTCCGCATGGACGGCTTCCTCGCCCTTCTCACCGGGCAGAACGTCCCTCACCAAAAAGCCTGGACACTTCCTCCCGCAGAGCAGGAATTCTGGAGCAAATATTACCTCCAACTCGCCGGTGAATCCAAACGGGCCATGACGTCAGAAGAAGTCTTCACTATTCTCCGCGACCCTGCGTTGAAGTGGGCATGAGCGTAAATTGGATCCAGAGCCCGCCCCGCATTGCACAAAGCGCCTAGAGTGATTCCATGAAAAACAGGTTCCTCGCTGGAGCAGTCGTGCTCGTATCTGTCTCAGCTTTTTTCCTGATTTTCAGAGAGAGGGAAACGGCACCCTCCACCCAGAGACGGACATCGAATGCAAAGAGCGACAGCGGGCGGCTCGGGAACGAAGGGGCTTCCGCCGGAAAAAAAGGAATCGCTTCCCTGACAAAATCAAAACCGGCCCTCACGCCGGAACAGGCTGCGGCGGAAAAGGCCAAACTCGAAAAGATCGCAGAGGCAAAAGCGGCCTTTGAAGCGGCGGTGGCGGCAAAAGACGGAAATGCCATCGCCAGCCGCGATTTCCTCGCTGCCAATTCCCGGAGAGAAGGTGTGGTGACCACTGAAAGCGGTCTCCAGTATGAGCCTCTCACAACCGTTACCGGTCCCTCTCCCGGTGCCGATGACAAGGTGAAGGTCCACTATCATGGCACTCTCGTGGACGGAACGGTTTTCGACAGCTCCGTGCAGCGGGGCGAGCCCATCTCGTTTCCACTCTCCGGAGTCATTCCCGGGTGGCAGGAGGGAGTGCAACTCATGCCCGCCGGATCCAAATTCAAACTCTTCATCCCGCCGTATCTCGCCTATGGTGCCACTGGCGCAGGGCCTTCCATTCGCGGTCATGCGGCCCTGGTCTTTGAGGTGGAGCTGCTCGATATCGAGCCGAAATGAGAAAAAAGACCGGGCGGCTGTCGAAAACGCGGGCGCCCAAACGACAAACGGGTAAGCACACCTCAAACAAAAGGAGAAATCACTATGAAATTCATGATGCTAATGATTCCGGCCGGATACCGCGACAACAAGCAGGGGGATTTTACGCCCGACCGGAAGGACCTCGAGAAGATGGGCAAATTCAATGAGGAGCTCGGCAAGGTCTTTGAGATCACCGATTTGAACGGCTTGCGCCCGCTGACCGTTGGCGCGCGGGTAAACTTCAAAGAAGGAAAAGCCACAGTAACCGACGGCCCGTTCATCGAGACCCGGGAAGTGCTCGGCGGCTATTGGTTGATCGAGGCACCCTCCAAAGAAGAGCTCGTCAAATGGGCTCAAAAATGTCCCGCAGAGGACGGCGATATCATTGAGATCCGGCAAATTTTCGAATTCGAGGAGGAATAGCACAGGGCGCGGCTGGAGTCGTTCCCATCGCCGCCGGCTGGCGTGCCTACAGGAGCGTGCTGCCGTCCTCGCGTTCGAGACGCCCGATTTTTTTCTTCACCACCTCAAGCTCCACCGTGAGCTGATGCAGGGCCTTGAAAACGTCCTCCTGCGTCTCCGCGTGGCCGAGGTGCGGCACGGCGGGATGGATTTTCATCAACTGCCGGGCGATCTCCCGGCAGGCGTCACGGATTTGTTGGATGGCGGCAGCTTTTTCCATGGGGGTATTGATTCAGCGTTTGATGTTAGGAAACAAGGCTCCCGCAGCCGGGAGAGGCTGTCCGCGGGCAAACGGCGGGGTTGGTGTTCGGAGAGGAGCATTTCCGAGCCCTTTCGCGGGTGCAAGGGACCGGTTGGCTCAGAATTCCGGAGGGCCGCGAAAGCGGTCTTTTCCGGCGCAGAGGAACAGGAGTCATATCAGGCATGGCTGGCTGGGACCTCATTCTGAACCGATAACAGGTTTTTTCACCGGGCTGAGTGGAGAGGAACCGTGCCAAACTGACCCGTGAGTTTGACCCGCGAACGCGCTTTTTCCGTGTGTCTCAAATCGCAAATGCGCGAAAAGTTGCACCCCCATTAAGGAAATCAGTCGCAGTTTTGAACATGAGTGCTATACTGCGGTCCTATGGCTACCACCAAACGCACAAGGTTCTCCCGTCGTCTCCCCGATCATGTTACCGATGAACTTGTCGCCGCACTCACTAAAAAGAAGATTTATGAGTTCAATAGTCTTTTTGAGGCGGTTTACGAGAATCTGAAACTCCGCAATGCGGTGAGCGGTGGCGAAGAGATGCTTCGCCTTCGCGCCTACGAGAAGCTGCAAAATCTCGTCTCCCGCGGCATGGTCGAGAAGAATGGGAAGCAGTACCGTGGTCTGGAAAAAATCAAAGATGCGCTCAGCCCGCCCGTGCTGGCCGCCCCGGCTCTCGCCGGCAAATAGCGTCCGGCCTTCAGGCCGTTTCGACCGCATTCCAGAATAACAAACGTCGTCCCGGATGGTGAAAACTATCCGGGACGCTGCTTTTTCAGGCCTTTTTCACGGGAAGGGGAGCAAAAGTAAGGGGCCATTTCCCCTCAGTCTTGCAGCGGGCCGGATTTCCTGCTTGAGTCTTGCCCGGCTTTACGACACACGCAGGCGTCGTCTCCCGCTGTACCGCACCCTTGATTACCCCGATATGACGCACCCTACGTTCCGAACTCCTCCTCTGCTGATCCATGCACTGGCCGCAGCCTTATTGTGCCCTGTCGCCTTCGCAAAGCCCAAAAGCGATCCGAAGAGGCAGCCGCAACCGGAGACGGTGAAGAAATCCTCCACAGCCAAACCGCAGCCTGCAAAGCAAACGGAGGCGGAGAAGGCGGCGGTCGTCAAAGCGGCAGTCGCCGCCGGGAAAGCGGCCTCTCAGAAAAACAGCCCGGCACCTGTGGCCGGAGCCCCCTCTCAAAAGGCCGGTGACAAGTCCGGCCGGGCAACCGGCGCGCCCCGCGATCCGCAGTTCGCCCTCATTGCCGATCCGGTGGAATTGCTCTCCCGCGTTCCCGTCTCCGGTCCGCTCGGCGAAGAACACCTCATCCTCCTCGCGATAGCGAACAGCCCGCTTCTCGAAAAGTGCCGCGCCCAAATCGCCTCGGCACG
>DATAIE010001192.1:0-3603 GCA_036262875.1 Verrucomicrobiales bacterium | reverse complement strand
ATGCCGAAATTTGAGACGGTCTGCGTGAGGCTCACGCGTAGATTGGGAAACGCGCCCGTCGTGAAAACGCTCGTGCGTGAAGTCGTGGTGGACGAGTCGGAAATGAGATTGACGGCACCCAGCGCTGCTCCGCCATAGCCGGCGGCCGTCAGATGCTCAGGGCCGGTCAGCCACTGGCTCGATCCGCCATTGGTGAGGAGAACCCCCGCTTCCCACGAATATCCGGTAAGACCCGCGCCAAAATTCCGCTGGGCAAAAGACCCGGCCGCTCCCTCCCCGTAGGCTCCAAATTCGTCGGCACTCAGCTTCCAGAGGCCATCCGGGCTGGTCAGGGTGACAAAAGTGGCGGCACCGGATGAAAAGCAACTCCCCAGAAATACGATTAAAAAATATCTCATTTTTAAAACTAACGTGACAGTTGAGGGACCGTCAGTTTCTCCGGGGGGAGTGGAAACCGTGCGCCAGTGATAGGGAGAGCCCGCAATTCTGTCCAGAAAAATAATGCGGACGATTTGCGGAGGGAGCGGTTTGCCGGGGTCAGGCGAGTGCCTGAGCCATGCGGGGCGTCATTTGGGGACGCTGTTTGGCGGCCTCCTCCTCCAGCATCCGGTTGCGGTGCACCCACACGCTTTGCATCAGCCCCATAAGGAAGAGATTCATGATCAGGAAGGTACCCCCGTAACTGATGAAGGGCAGAGGCAGACCGGTGACCGGCAGCAGCCCGATGTTCATTCCTATATGCTCGAAAATGTGTGCGAACAGCAGCGCGATGATTCCCGTGACAATGAGCCGCCCGAGCCCGTCCCGGGCAAAAAAGGCGACCGTGAGACACATGATGAGCAGGAAGAGAAAAGCCCCGATGAGCGCCGCCGCTCCGCGAAACCCGAAGGTTTCACAGATGACGACGAAGATGAAGTCATTGTGCGAAGTTTGCCACGGCACCAGGTTGAGCTGGAGCAGATTGGTGGTGTTGGGGGGCTGGTCTTTCGGGTCCAGGCCTTTTCCGGCCCACCCGGCGGAGCCGACAGCGATCTGGTTGTTCGACTGGGCGTAGGCGGCGCCTTTGACGTCCACTTCCTTGCCCTGCAGCATGTCGAGGGTGATGTCGATGCGCTTTCGCTGGTAGTCCTTGAGTCCGAAGAAGTAGACGGGAGGAATGACCGCCAGGCCCAGGAGGGCGGCGGCGATCAGACAGCGGAAGGGGATATTGCCCACGATCAGCATCACCACCGCCACGGGCACGATGACCATGGCGGAACCGAGGTCGCCCTGTTTCAGCATGAGCAGAAAGGGGATGCCGAAAATCGCGCAACTCACCAGGAACCGGACCATGTAGTGGCGCATCCACGGGAAGAATTTATGGGCTTCCCCCAAAACCACCGACATAAGCAAAATGGTGGAGGCAATGGCCAACTGGGCGGGCATGAAGACCCCGATGCCGGGCAGCCTCAAACTCAGCATTTGTTTCCCCACAGACTCCGCCTGCCCGAATTTGAAAACCGCCGCCACGAGGCCGATACTGACGACATACATGATCAGCGATCCCCATTTAATCCATTTGTAGTCCACAAGAGCCGCCGCAAAAAAACCCACAGCCCCGATCATGATCCAGTGGAGCTGCTCGGTCCACTTTTTCGCCAAATCCGGATGATCCATTTCCCGGAAGTGCACCGCTGCGTAAATGGAGTAGATCCCGGCAGCCATCAGTGTTGCCGTAATGGCAAACAAAATCCAGTGCATGCCAAGGAACTTGCGAAACAGCGGGGTCATGGGCCGTGGGAAAGGGGTCGGTTTCCGGATTCAGTGACGGACAGAACGGTTTCCGGAACACTCAATCTAAGTGGACTATTTACCCCAGGGCGGGCACCGCCGCGAGGAGATTTTTTGTGTAATCGTCCTGAGGATCGTGAATGACCTGCTGCGCGGGCCCATATTCCACGAGCTTCCCGTGATGGAGAACGGCGATGTCATTGCTCACGTGCTCGACGACCGCAAGGTCATGGCCGATGAAGAGGTAGGTAAGCCCCAGTTGCTCCTGGAGGTCCTGGAGCAGGTTGATGATCTGCGCCTGGATGCTCACGTCCAGTGCGCTCACGCATTCATCGCAGACAATGAGCCGGGGTTCGACGGCGAGCGCCCGGGCAATGCCGATGCGCTGACGCTGCCCGCCACTGAACTCCCGCGGGCGGCGCAGGAGGGAATCCGGGTGAAGACCGACGAGTTTGAGCAGTTCCACCACCCGGTCGCGCCGCTGGGAAACGGAGAGGACAGGAAAGTGGATCTCCAGGGGTTCACTCAGGGTTTGCAGGACCGTCAGCCGCGGATTCAGCGAACTGTAGGGGTCCTGAAAAATCATCTGGATGTGTTTTCGCAGCGGCAGGTATTGAGCGGCAGTGAGGCCCGCGAGTTCCTGACCGCGAAAGGTGATGCCTCCGGAAGTGACCGGTACCAGCCCCATGACAGCCCGTGCGATGGTCGTTTTTCCCGACCCGCTTTCCCCTACGAGCCCAAGGGTTTTGCCTTCCGCGATGGAGAACGAAACGTGATCCACTACCGTGACCGGCTCTGCTCCGCGGCGCGGATAGGCGATGGAAAGGTCAGAGGCGGTGAGCATGGGCTGGTGCGGAAGGGTGTCCAGCCGTCGCCGAAGATCGGCGGTTTTCAACCAGCGGTGTTTGATTGAAAAGAAATGACAGAGAACGCCGCGACCAGTTTAACAGGCCATATCAGACGCTCCCACTTTCGCCTGAACCGAAAACAAAGAGCCACCGGAAAGCGACGCTTCCGGTGGCTTAAAAATGCAGTGCCGGGACGGCAGGGCCCTGGTTGTGACTACTTCTTCGCCTTCAGGTATTTGTCATTCAGCTTGTCGCAGGACCAGAGGAGGCCGCGGGTGACCATGTCGAGGTAGCGGGCGTCGGAAACGGTTTCGTTGTTGTGGCCGATGGTGGTGCTCCAGACGCGGGTCTTCTTCGGGCCGTATTCGTTGGTCCAGGCGACCACGGTTTCGGTTTCCACGGGTTTGCCTTCCTTATCTTTGGAAATCTGTTTGCCTTTGGCCAGCGGGTGGGCGGTCAGCATGGCGATGTTGTTATAGAGTTCCTCTTTGATGGTCGTCCAGTTGCCGGCTCCGGCCATGGTGGGGTGTTCCTTGTCGACGATCGTGATTTCGATGGGCAACTGCGGGCCGTGTCCGTTGGACTGGAGGCCAATGAAGTCGAACCACAGGGCATCCGGGGAGCCGGCAGTGACGGGTTTTTGGAACTGGCCGACGCGGTAGGAGTGCATGGCGCAGTGCAGATTCACGGCCGGAAGGCCCTTGCGGTGGGCATCCAGGATGTTGTTCACGTAGTCCAGGTCCTTCACGTCGGCGGAGCATTCATCGTGAATGATCACGTCGTAATTGGCGGACCAGTTGTCTTTCAGGTAGGCCTCGAATTTGACCTTGGTGGTCGTGTCGGGGGAATAGGCGATGTCGACCACGACGTTGGCACGGGCTTCGATGCCGGCCTTCAGGATATCCTTCTGGCGGTTGTAGTCGTGACAGCATCCGCCGGCTACGATCAGCGCGCGGAGAGGCTTGACGGCGTCCGCCGCAGCAGG
>DATAIE010001191.1:0-2151 GCA_036262875.1 Verrucomicrobiales bacterium | reverse complement strand
TGGAGGATTTCTTTGGCATTTCCATTGAGAGCCTTCAGCCCGCTCAGACGGTCGCAGAACAGCACGCCACCTATGGCGGAGACCTGTGGATGACGAATCCGGACACATGCTGTACCCTCCGCAAAGTCCTGCCCCTCCAGCAAAAACTCTCGCATCTCGATGTGTGGATCACCGGGCTGCGCCGGAACCAGAGTGATACCCGCGCCAAAACCGGGATTCTCGAACTCTATGAGTTCGACAAACTCCGGGAGCGGCATCTTCTGAAATTGAATCCCATGGCCAACTGGAGCCGGGAGGCCGTCTGGGATTATCTCCGCGCTAACAAAATTCCCTACAATCCGCTGCACGACCGTGGCTATCGCAGCATCGGCTGCTGGCCCTGCACTAAGGTTACCGGCGGCGAGGGCGAGCGGGCCGGACGGTGGGAGGGTTTTGAGAAGACGGAATGCGGGATTCACACGTTCCTCGGCAGCAATATCTGACGCGCGTACACTGCCCGGAATGCCATTGCGAATCCGCGTGGATTTCGCGACGGAACCGGCCATGTCCGATCCTTCATCGAACCTCTCCACCGGGCACGTCCGTTTTCTCGGCCGCAGTGTCCGTGAAAAACAACTCCAGCAGCGTGCAGGGGTTTTTTGGCTGTATGGCCTGAGCGGGTCCGGCAAGAGCACGCTCGCTGCGGCGCTGGAGAAAGCGCTGCATGCAGAAGGCCGTGTCACGGTGATCCTGGACGGCGATCTTCTCCGCACCGGTCTCAATCGCGGACTGATGTTCTCGGATGATGACCGCCGCGAAAATCTCCGCCGGGCGGCGGAGGTGGCCAGGCTGCTGGTGCAGTCGGGGATCATTGCGATCTGTTCTTTTATCACCCCCACGAAAGTCTTCCGGAGTCTCGCGCGTCAGATCATCGGAGAAGACGATTTCCACGAAATCTATGTCCACGCTGACTTCAACACCTGCCGTCAGCGCGATGTGAAGGGACTGTATGCGAAGGCCGACCAGGGACAGGTGAAGCAGTTCACCGGCCGGGACTCGGGATTCGAGGAGCCGGCGAATCCGGATTTGAAGATCGATACTCTGACCGAAAACGAGGAGGAGAGCCTGGTGAAGTTGATGACCTTCGTGAAGAGCCGGATCGTGCTGGAGGGATAGGTTGCAAAACCTGCACCACTTTCCTGGGTCGTCATTCACACGCGCACGGTGGCGAGAGCGGCGGCGGGGTAGCGGGTGCCGTGCACGGCGGAGGGTGGGAACGCGGAGGACAGCGTGTCGAGTTCGTTTTTGGTTAGTGTCAGCGTAACGGCGGCGAGATTTTCGGCGAGGCGGTCACGGCGTTTGGTGCCGGGGATGGGGACGATGTCATCCCCCTGGGCGAGCACCCACGCGAGAGCGAGTTGCGCGGGCGTGCAGCCTTTAGCGGATGCGAGCGTTTTGACGGCCTCCACCAGGGCGAGATTCGAGGCGAAGTTGTCGTCCTGAAAGCGCGGGTTGTTGCGGCGGTTGTCGCCGGGTTCCAGATCGTCCGGGCTTTTGATTTGCCCTGCCAGCATGCCCCGGCCCAGCGGGCTGTAGGCGACAAAGCCAATGCCGCGTTCGCGGCAGACAGCGAGAACGCCGTCTGTCTCGACATCGCGGGTCCAGAGGGAATACTCTGTTTGAAGGGCGGCGATGGGGTGCACGGCAGCCGCGCGACGGATGGTTTCCGGGGCCGCTTCGGAAAGTCCAAGGAAGCGAACCTTGCCCTCGCGAACGAGTTCCGCCATGGCACCGACGGTTTCCTCGATGGGGGTTTCGGGATCGACGCGATGCTGATAGTAGAGATCGATGGTCTCGATGCCGAGGCGGCGGAGGCTGGCTTCGCAGGCGGCCTTCACGTATGCCGGCTTCCCGCTGAAGCCCTTTTTTGCAGGTTCTTCAGGCGTGCGAAGATACCCGAATTTGGTGGCAATGACGACTTCTTCGCGACGACCGCGAATCGCCTTGCCGACGAGCACTTCATTGGTGTGGGGGCCGTAGGCGTCTGCGGTGTCCAGCAGTGTCAGGCCGGCGTCCAGGGCGGCGTGAATGGTGGCGGTGGACTCAGCGTCGTCACGGCTGCCATAGAATTCGGACATGCCCATGCAGCCAAGGCCGGTGGCGGAGACGGAG
>DATAIE010001190.1:0-1894 GCA_036262875.1 Verrucomicrobiales bacterium | reverse complement strand
CGTTGACCTCTCTTTGTGTACGGGTTTGGACAGCACCTTCATGGGCATGCTCACCTGTCTTTCCGGACGGCTGGGCGAAACCGGCGGCACCCTGCATGTCATCCATGCGGCAGGCCGCAACGGTGAACTGCTGCGGGGTCTGGGGCTGGATGCGATTTTTACGGTGGATGATTACGAGGAGAACCTCCCTCCGGCCGGTCCTCTGCCGGACTGTGCTTCGCTCCCCAAGGAGCCCTGCGGACGGGAGGAACGCACGGATATCTGCCTGGAATGCCATGAGGCTCTCGTGGCCGTCAACGAACGGAATGCTCCCCGGTTCCGGGACGTCATCGAATTGATGCGCGCTGACCGCAAACCGGCGATGGCCCATTGACCGCCGGAGCGGTGCTCAAGGCATCTGCGGAGGCAGGCCCCAGCTTTTGATGCGGGCGGTGTATTCGGCAGCCGGCAAAAGCAGATAATGCGGCTGCAGATTGGGACGGAGGCGCTGGAGCACCGTCAGGAGATCGCTCTTTGCCATGGTGGTGCATCCGAAGGTGGGGGTGCTGACGCCGCGGCGAATATGAAAGAAGATGGCGCTGCCATGGCCTGCGACCGGAGGGTCCGAATTGTGCCGGATTTCCAGCATCCACTCGTAGGCAAAGTCCCCCAGCCTCATGCGCTGCTTTTCATACCATGGCGGCGGATTTTTGGGGTCGACAACGATGTGTCGGTTGTAGGCAGGATGGCTGACGTCATCCACCCAGCAGTCGCGGGCGGTGACTTGATAGTAGGGATTGCGCACGCCGGCGGGCGCGGCGGCGCCATAGCCAAACAGCATGCCGATGCGGAAAAGTCCCGCCGGGGCGCGCCGGTCCTTTTCCTGTTTGGAGGGGATGCCGCCCTGACCGTGGGGCACCGGCAGGACGCCGTATCCCCAGGCCAGACCGGACTTCCCGAATAAAACAGGTATCGGCTTTGGCAAAGCGGGTGTCCATGGAGCCGCCGGAGCGGTGCGCTCGAAGATCATCAGCCGGCCCTTTTGGGACGACCATGAATCAGCGACTGCTACGACCAATTGGCCCACGGCAGCCGGCACCTGGGCTGCGGCCCTGCCTTTCTCCTGAGCGGCAGCAGAAACGACGCCTGCCGCGGAGAGAGCGCACAGCCTGGTAAAGGATCGACGGGAACAGGGACCAGTCATGGCGGCGAAAACTTATTGCGGAGGTGCCTGCTTTTTCTTTGGCTCAAGTTCCAGCGGCGGCAGCAACAGGAGGCCGGATTCGTTGTCGAGCGAAGCCGGATGATCCGGCAGATCAGGAGGTGGCGCGGCAGGGGCCCATGCATCGGGACTAACAGAAGCCGTGGCCATGGAGCGAACGACCGGCGCGGTAAAATCACCCTCCACGGCATCCCGCAGCGCGGCTGCGTCAAGGTACCCGGAATGGCCGTTCAGCGTTTGTACGAGAGCCCAGCCTTTTTCCACCCGCTTGATCTTTACGACCGCTCCGCGATCCAGCCGGGTATCCGGTCCATTGGACTGAGAAGGCCCAAACTCATACAGCCCGACGGCGTCCTCTTTGACCACACGGTGATCCTTCCAGTCCGCGGGACGGACGATCTTTTCTGATTCCGGCACCGCTGAATCTCCGGCGTCTCCCTGAGAGGCATTGCGGTCACCGCGGAGGAAGCTGAAGAATCCGCGCTTCTTTTTCGGCTCCTCCACCGCCACGGGCGCGCCCGGTGCGTTAGGGGCCGGTTTCACGGGCTTTACCTCCTTCACGGGAGCGGGCTTCGCAGTCTTCACTTTCGCGAGGTTAGGCTCCGCGGGTGCCTCCTCCGGCTTCGATTTGCTTCCGAAGAGTTTTTTGAAGAATCCTTTCTTTTCCGGCGCGGGAGCCGGCTCTGCGGCGGG
>DATAIE010001189.1:0-3783 GCA_036262875.1 Verrucomicrobiales bacterium | reverse complement strand
ATGGCCGGTTTCCTGCGCGTGCTATGCGCCCATCGTTTCTTCCTTAGCCTGCTGGTTTTTGGCGGCCTTTTGGAGACGGGCGAGCGCGTCGGCATAGGGCACGCGTTCCATCGCCTTGAAGCCGTGAAAACCGCGCAGGGGCACCAGAAGGTCTCCGCTGTGGTCGTCGTCGTGCAGCCACAGCGCTTCAAAGTTGAGGGCGGGCACACGGAGCAGACGCAGTTCGGATTCCCGCTCGCGTCCAGAGTCGGCGGTGGCCACTTCCACGGCTTTCGGGAAGAGATCGAGGTAAGGGCTCTGACCCGACATTTGCCGGACCTCGCCATCTGCGCCGCCCGCCGCCACGTCAAACACGCTGCGGCACTTGCTCCCGTCAAATTCCATCACCCTCAATCCCGTCCGTTCCGGGAACGATTCTCCTTTGGCGAGACTCTCCAGCCCGATGGAAAAGACCTCATGCGCCAGACCGAGGGAAAGGCTCCCGGCGTCCTTCGCGGACTCCGGATCCCGCCCCGCTTTCACGTCAAGAAGCGTGCGCGCCTCCCAAATGCGGCGGTGCAGGAGGTCTTCGATGGGATAGCGCTTGAAAATCATAATGGGAATATAACTTTTTGTAATATACGAGTGGGTCCAGCTTCCCGATCCCTGGTAATGGCTGGTGAAGTCGGCGACCGTGAGGTGCGACTTTCCATAAATGGGATCATCGATATCAAAGTATTGCACCCCCTGCGTCACTGCATAGCCGTAAATGACCATAAAATGGCCGCCGCCGCCGCTCCATCCAATACGGGCTCCTACCGGCCTCCCGGCATCGATCTCCGCCTTCACTGCGGCGAAACTGATCGGGCCCGAAATGCTCACGAAATTCTTCGTCCGCGTGAGCGCCCGGTCCAGGTACCACGGGACATTGCACGGACCGGGTGTCGGGCTTTGGCAGCAGTTCCCGAGTCCGAGTTCAGCCCCGGCGACCTTGCACTGCGTCCAGGTGCTCCCGGTCCAGTAATAGTGGGAGACGCTGGTGGATGTCGCGGCCCAGCACCAGTTTGACTCTGTCTGAGGCTGCATGTTAAAGGGCAGCGACCGGAAATTGAAGAGGATTCCGTGCCAGTTAATACTTTGCAGGCGCGACGAATGGAGGGCGCTCGTATGACGAATGATGTCTTGAAGGTTCATAAGTTTTTCTTCTTGAACTGCCGGTGGCGGCAGCAGGGTTGATGACCTGTCTTATGAGGATACAAAGTTCCTGAGGGAATGTGACAAAGCTGTGCTTTTTTTGAATACCCAAAAAAATGGCGACCGAAAACGCGGCCGCCCCAACGGTTTTTCCCGCCATCCGCGAAAATGAAAGCGGAGACCGGGAGGCGGGCTTTTCTGGAGGACGGGGAGGTGAGGGGCGCAACACAAAGGTGTGCTGGTCACCACACTCCCGCTGTGACGCGACTGGAGCCGCGGCGGGCGGGGCGTTAGGGAAGCACGGTGCGCAGCCGGTAGGCGCGGCGGGAGACGGCGGAGGCGGTGGTGTCTGTGTAGGTGATGTCTCCGTTGGCGGCGAGCGTGGCCATGCCCTGGGAGGCCCACTGCTGGAGGTCATCGCTGACCTCCACGTCGTACTGCCAGCCCGTTTGTCCCGTGCCGGTCAGGAGAATGTCCCCGGATTCCAAACGCACCGTCTGGACGGACAGCGCGGGGCTGATGGGGGAATAGTCCACGGTGAGGACGGGGCGGGTGGCGGTCGCGGGATTAGTGCGGCTGTTGAATCGCACGGCGGTGCTGGCGGTTGATTCGTTGCCCAGCAAGATCCAGCCCTGGTTGGAGGAGGGCGTCTTCACCCAGGCTTGGACATCATTCCTGAGGCCGGTCCAGGTGTAGGCGCTGGCGGCAGTGCCGATGGACAGGGAAGCGGAGAGGGTGAAACTGCGGTCCGTGGTCCCCGCGGCGCCGGGCGATGCCCACGGTGCGGAGGTGTAGGTGGCGTGGGTCCAGGTGGCCCCGCTGCCGGTGACGGCGATGCCCTGGCCTTCGTTGTTGGCGGCGTTGCTGGTGCCCTCCGTCCATGCGCGGTTGAGCCGGT
Organism: Verrucomicrobiales bacterium; assembly: GCA_036262875.1. Lineage (GTDB taxonomy): Bacteria > Verrucomicrobiota > Verrucomicrobiia > Verrucomicrobiales > V1-33 > V1-33. The sequence goes on along the minus strand of DATAIE010001189.1, from coordinate 1,712 downwards.
AGAGCGTCACCGTGGTGCCGCTGCCGTTGCCGCCTTTGGAGTCGTAGAGTGTCAGCGAGGCGGAATTGATCAGAGAGCCGGCGGGAATATAGGCGCTGAGGTCAAAGGCGATGAGCCCGCGGCGGCGGTAGGCGCTGGCCTGCGCGGTCCGGCCGCAGAAGAAATTGTCTCCCGCTCCATTCGAGAGATTACCCGCCGTGGATTCATACAGTGTATTGTCTTTGGAGGCGGGAATATTCACCGTGAGCGCCGGGCAGAGCGAAGCGGCGGACAGGGCGGCGATTCCGGGCAGCCATTTCAGGCGGTTATTCACGGGAGGATTCTTTTTTGGAGTGATAGGGATCATTTTGAACGTGCTCGATAATACGGGTGAATTTTTCCTGCTGTGCGGGGGTGAGCAGGCCGGTGATGCGTTCGCGGAGACGGACGAAGGCGGCCTGCACTTCGGCATCGCGCTGTGCGAGCACCGGGCGGAGACCGGCGAACACCTCGCGGAAAATCGTCCGGATTCGCTCCCGGTTCTGGTCCGTCACCTCCAGCTCCTGGCAGAGAGCATCTGCCAGGAAATCCGGTGAATGCGCGGACATGTGTCCGTGCTCCGGCGGGGAGGGCGGCGATGTGGCCGGGCGGCGCGCCAGAAACCAGCCGGCTGCGCCGCCGGTGAGCCCGCCGCAGATGAAGACGGCCAGCATCAGCAGCAGGAGATGGCGGCGCAGGAGCATGGAGGATGTGGGGCCGGACATGAGGCGTGGAAGAAGTTAGTCTGGTTTTTCCCAGAGCCGGGGAGGAGCCGTGGAGCGGGCCCAGGCATCGGCGAAATCAGGGCCGGGAGGAGCCGGGTCCGCGGTGTGAAATCCCGCCGCGCCGGCGGCCAGGAGGGCCAGCACAGCACAGGCCCCGAAGGCGGTCAGCCAGCGCAGCAGCACGCGCTCCAGGCCGGTGGCCTCCGCCATGGCGGCGCGCAGCCGGGCCTCCGTACGCGCGCCAAAGCCGATCGCCAGCCTGTCGGCAAAACGCGGGAGCGGTGCCCCGCGCGCGGCACGCAGGTGCGCCTCGAGGGTCTCGTCGGAAATGGGCGGTTCGGATTTCATGGAGTGATGATGATGCCGGTGCGGTCAGCCTGCGGGTTCAGCCGGAGCGGAGAGCGCCCGCCGCAGCGCCGCGCGGGCGCGATGGGCACGCACCCTGACATTTCCGCTGCTCCAGCCGGTAAGCGCGGCGACCTCCTCGATGGTATGCTCCTCCAGCTCCAGCAGCGTGAGCACGAGCCGGGCGGCGGGCTTGAGCTGCGCCAGAGCGGTGTAGACCCGCTCCGCGGCGGGATTGACGGCATCCTCTTCGCCAGGCGGCTCATCCGGCAGGTCAGGGGTGTCCGCCAGTTGCTCACGGGAGACCTCGTGATCCTGGCGGCTGCGTCGCCGGCGCAGCCAGTCATAGCAGGTGCGGACCGCGAGCGACCTGAACCACGCCGGAAAAGCGATGGTGTCCCGCAGGGCCGGTAAACTCTTCCACAGGCGCAGACAAATCTCCTGGGAGAGATCGCCAAAGTCGTGGTGATTGCGCGCAAAGCGTCCCGTGATCTGGAAGATGCCGGGCTGCAAAGCGGTGACCAGCGCCGCAAAGGCACCGGGCTGATTGCTGCGCGCCGCGGCGGCCAGATGTGCGAGATTTTCCACGTGCCGGAATGGCGATGACCGCCCTGATTCATGAGG
>DATAIE010001188.1:0-4496 GCA_036262875.1 Verrucomicrobiales bacterium | reverse complement strand
GATTGCGGGCAGGCGTGTCCGCAGCGTGTCGCATCTTTGCTTCCCTGGAGCCGTCATGGCTGCGGGGTACCGTCCGGACGCGGGACCTCTCCCTCTTATTTTCTCTTTTGACTCACATGAATGCCGCTCAGGAAATCGTGCGCCGGCGCACGTTCGCCATCATTTCGCACCCCGATGCGGGGAAAACCACCCTGACAGAAAAGATGCTTCTTTACGGAGGAGCCGTGCAACTGGCCGGATCCGTCACTGCACGCAAGAACCACCGCGCCACCACCAGTGACTGGATGGAGATGGAAAAACAGCGCGGCATTTCCGTGTCCTCCACCGTGCTCCAGTTCGAATACGCGGGCTGTGTCGTCAATCTCCTCGATACGCCCGGTCACAAGGATTTCTCGGAGGACACCTATCGCGTGCTGACCGCGGTGGACGCCGCCATCATGGTCATCGACGCCGGCAATGGGATCGAAAGCCAGACGCGCAAACTCTTCGAAGTGTGCCGCCGCCGCGGAGTGCCCATCTTCACCTTCATGAACAAGCTGGACCGCCCGTCCCGTCTGCCGCTGGAGTTGCTGGATGAACTGGAAACCGTGCTCGGCATCGGTGCCTGTGCGATGAACTGGCCGCTCGGAACGGGCACGGATTTTCGCGGCGTCTTTGACCGCCGGGATTCCAAGGTGCACCTCTTCGAGCGCACGGCCCACGGAGCCTATCGCGCGCCGGAAAGCGTCGGCGGTCTGCACGATGATTTCGTGAAGGAAAACGTCGCGCCCCACGCGCTCCAGGCTTCGATGGAGGAACTCGAGATGCTGGAGGGCGCCGGCCACGCTTTTGACAGTGCTGCGGTGGCACGCGGAGAACTGACTCCCGTGTTCTTTGGCAGCGCGAGCAATAACTTCGGCGTGCAGTTGCTGCTGGATGCGTTTTTGGAAATGGCGCCGCCACCCCGTCCCCGCATGGCGGGAGACATAATCGTAGAGCCGGAGGCCCCGGGCTTTTCCGCCTTCGTCTTCAAGATCCAGGCCAACATGGACCCGCGTCACCGCGACCGGATTTACTTCGTGCGTATTGTGTCAGGCAAGTTCCAGCGGGACATGACGGTGCACAATCCCCGCACCAAAAAGCAGGTGCGGCTGGCCAATTCACAGCGGCTCTTTGCCCGCGAGCGGGAGACTGTCGACGAGGCCTTCGCGGGGGATGTGGTTGGCGTGGTCGGAAACTACGACCTGCGGATCGGCGATACGCTCAGCGAAGTCCCGGGCATCGTGTTTGATGAAACTCCCCGCTTCGTCCCGGAGTGCTTCGCGTATCTGCACAGCAGTTCGCCTGCGCACTACAAACGCTTCCGCGAGGGACTGGAGCAGCTTTTGCAGGAAGGCGTGGTGCAGCAGTTCCATCAGCCGCTCTCCTACCAGCGCATCCCCCTGCTCGGCGCCGTGGGACCGCTGCAGTTTGAAGTCGTGCAGTATCGCCTGCAGGCCGAATATAACGCGGAGTCCCGCCTGGAAAATGCCTCCTTCGGAGTGATTCGCTGGCTGCGCCGGAAGGACGGCGCGCCGTGGTCGGATCAGGCCGTGGCCCTGCCCTCGGAAACCGTTCTCGCCCGGGATGAAGAGGAGCGCCCCGTCGTCCTCATGACCAGTCCATGGCAGGAAAAATCCTTCGCAGACCGGAATCCCGGCATGGAGATTTCCGCGGTGCCGTTTGTTCTGGAGGAAGCCGCGGCGTAACGGCGCAGGAGACGGCCGAATTGCTGCTTGCACCCGGCCCCCTCACAGGGCAACCACGGGGGGCGCGATTGCACATTCCGGCATCGCGTCCCTCAGGGATAACATTTTGACCGGCGGCACGCCAGTTGCTTTGGGTTTATTCCCGTCCCGCCGGGATACCGTTTTTTCGCTCTCATGAAAGTCTTCCAAGTCATAAACGTCGCTCCGAGTTTCCCGAAACCCATCCGGTTTTTGGAGGAGCTCGCCCGGAACGCATGGTGGTGCTGGAACCAGGACGCCCAGGAACTGCTGCGCCGCATCGATCCGGCATTGTGGCGGGAGTGCGGCTCGAGTCCTCTGGAGTTTCTGCGCCGGGTGCCCCGGTCCACCTTCGACGCCCTTGCCGCGGACAACGGATTTATTACCCAGCTCGGAAAACTGGAGACCCGGTTCAAGGAGGGCACCGCGCCGCCGAAAGATCCTCCCCACGGACTGGTGGCGTATTTTTCCCTCGAATTCGGTCTGCATGAGAGCATCCGTCTCTACAGCGGCGGTCTCGGGATTCTGGCCGGAGACCACTTGAAAGCGGCCTCGGATACGGGGCTGCATCTCGCAGGGGTGGGACTCTACTACCACCAGGGGTATTTCGAACAAAAACTCAATCACGAGGGCTGGCAGCAGGAGCACTATCCGGAAAATGACCTGGAAAACCTGCCGATGAAGCGGGTGCGGGGAGTCGACGGCGAACCCCTGCGCATTTCCATGCCGTTTCCCGACGGTGAATGCCACGCGCGGGTGTGGGCGCTGTCCGTGGGAGGCATCCCCCTCTATTTGCTGGATGCGAATATGGCGGAGAATCCTCCGCACTACCGCGACCTGACTGCCCGGCTCTATGGAGGCGATCATTTCATGCGTCTGCGTCAGGAACTCCTCCTCGCGGTGGGCGGATTCCGGGCGCTCATCGCCGCAGGCCTGGAGCCCGCCGTGTGTCATATGAATGAGGGACACGCCGGCTTTCTTTCCATCGCCCGCGTGGAGTTCCTGATGAAGCAGAAGAGCCTCGATCTGGATGCCGCCATCGAAGTAGCCGCCCGTGCAAATGTATTCACAACGCATACACCGGTGCCGGCCGGCAATGAAACCTTCCCGGTCGCTCTCGTGGAGGAGCACCTGAAGGCACTGGAGCCGCAGACCGGTGTACCGCCTTGGCGCGTCATCGATTGGGGCCGTGCTCCGGGCGACACTTCATCCGATCTTTCCATGACCATCCTCGGTCTGCGCATGGCCCACCGCGCCAATGGCGTGAGCGCCCTTCACGGCGACGTGGCCCGCGGCATGTGGCAGCATGTGTGGCCGCAGTTGTTGCGCGATGAACTGCCCATTCGCCATGTGACCAACGGTGTGCATGCCCCCACATGGCTCTCACCGGAAATCCTCGCTCTCATCCAGCAGTATGTGGGCGTTGACTGGGAAACCGGCGTCTCCCGCCCTGAAATCCTGGCGCGCATCGACAACATCCCCGGCGAAGAGCTGTGGCGAATCCATGAACAGTCCCGCAACCGGCTCGTCGTCACGGCGCGGAATGCCGTGGCCAAACAATCGAGTGCCCGCAACGCCACGCGCTCGGAAATTTCATTCACGAAAAACCTGCTCGATCCCGGCATCCTGACAATCGGGTTTGCCCGCCGCGCCGCCAGCTACAAGCGGGCCACGCTCCTGCTGAACGATCCCGCGCGCCTTGAAGCGCTCGTAAACCACAGGGACTGGCCGGTGCAGTTCATCTTCGCCGGCAAAGCCCACCCCGCGGACAACTACGGCAAGGACTTCATCCGTCAGGTGGTCGAATTCTCCCGCCGGACCGGTGTGAAAAACCGCTTCCTCTTCCTCGAAAACTACGACATGCGCGTGGCCCGGGCGCTGGTTCAGGGCTCTGACATCTGGCTGAACACTCCCGTGCGCCGCATGGAGGCCAGCGGCACCTCCGGCATGAAGGCCGCCATGAACGGCGTGCCCAATGCCTCGATCCTCGATGGATGGTGGTGTGAGGGATACGCACCGGACTGCGGATGGGCGATCGGCAACGGCGAGGAATACGAGGACATGGAATACGGCAACGCCATCGAATCCGCGGCCCTTTACCGCCTGCTGGAGGATGACATCATTCCCACCTTCTACAGCCGGCCTGGAGGCGGTGCGCCGCAAACCTGGGTGGCCATGATGAAGGCCTCCATCAAAATGGCCATCGGCTTTTTCACCAGCCGCCGCATGGTTTTGGAATACCGCGATAAATTCTACCAGCCCGCATCCGACAGCTACCAGGCGCTCATGGCGAAAAACGGTGCCGCGGCACGTGAGCTTTTAACACAAAAGGTGCGCCTCGACAGTCACTGGAACAAGGTGCGTGTCGGCATGCCCCGCGCGGAGCGCGAACTGAAGGGCCTGCACGCGGGCGATTCTTTTTCCGTCTCCACTTCCGTGTTTCTCGGCGATTTGAAGCCCGCGGAGGTGCTGGTGGAACTTTGCCTTGGCCACGCGATCGCCGGCAATCAGGCTAAAAATCCGGACTTCACTCCGATGAAACTGAAGTCGTCGCAGCCGGACGGGACTCATGAATACACCATCACCGTTCCCTGTGAAGAAAGCGGTCGCTTTGCCTTCACTGCACGGGTCGTGCCAGCCGGAAACGACTGGAAAGCCTCCTCACCTGGATACGTGACATGGGCGGGATAATCTGATACTCCTGTTCCATTATGCCTGCTGCCAACCCGCGCATACTTATCGTCACCCCGG
>DATAIE010001187.1:0-3435 GCA_036262875.1 Verrucomicrobiales bacterium | reverse complement strand
CAGGCCGATGTGCATATCACCGGTGCCATTCCGGCGGCGAATACCAATGCCGCCATTCCCGGATGCCGGGCATACACGCCCGCCGGCTACAACGCCGAGCGCAATACCACGATGGTCTTCCTGGGCGGCCTTACGGGCAAGCTCACGGCGGGCACCCACCGCATCGCCGTTTCGCTCCACCAAACGACCACTGGAAGCTCGGACATGGCGTTTGACCTGCAACTCATCAATATGGGGGCATGGCCGCTGACGAAACCGGCCGGCATCACTTTCAACGACACGCCGTTCGTCAATTCCTCGACTACCGCTACGGTGGTGCCGGTGACGGAACACACCCATGCCCCGTCTGCCGGGCAGACGGATCTCGCGTGGCACTGTGCCTCCCCCCTCGTGCGCGGCACCACCGCTCTCGCACAGGCCTGTGTGGTCCTCGATACCACCGGCGGAAATCAAAAAACCTTCCGTCTGAATGATGCGGAGGCGCAGAGTTTCGTGACGGAGCCGATGAATGTTGATGGAATGACCCAGTTTGTTGCCAGCCTTCGCATCCTCGCTCATGAAACGAGCACCGGATTCGAAGCCGGCGATGGATTCCGCGTGTTCCTCGAAACGAGCACGGATGGAGTGAACTTTTCCGAACCGGTCACCCCGCTGGATGTGCAGGCGCGCGTGGATGGTGCTGCGGGCCTCGCGCCGTTCAAGGATGTGTGGGTTACCAAGTACATTCACGTCCCCGCGAATCCCTACAAATTCGTGAGGCTTCTGATCACCGGTGGCGTAGACTCGGCCAGTGAGTCCATTTACTTTGACGACATGCGCTTCTCCGAGCGGCAGTTGTTCCCGGTGGTTTCCAACATCGTCTACGACAACAAAGGCAACAACGACCGGACGGACGATACCGTCAGTTTTGATGTCACCGTGACTGGAGCGGGCAACACGGCGCTGAACTGGACGACTACGGGATTTGGCGCCGGCAATGAAGTCAGCGGCCTCATTGGTGGACCCTCCGTCACGATCACGCGGCCCGCCACGGTTGCGGGGGTAAGGACGGATGTTGCGTTTTCCGTCGTGGAGGCGGGAGCACCCACGAACATCGCGGCGGTAACGGTCACCACCCCTACCGCGGCCATTCCGGCTCAGACGGCTCCCGTGCCTGTCCGGAACCCAGGGGCTGATCTGAGCACGACGTCGGACGATACCTTCACCTACGACTTCATTATCACCGGAACGGCCACGGGTTCCACCTATGAAGTGCGCTCTTCGGAGACTGGAAATGCCACGCTGTATGGAACGGGCACCTATGGCGCCAGTTCCCCCATCACGCTTCCTCTGAGCGTGACATCGGTCACCATTCGCGACAACTCCGTGACCACTCTGCTCAGAGCGATCACGGTACCGCCTGCGGGCACGGACATTGCGATGGCGCGTTCGGTTCTCGGCGGAGTGAATCGCATTGTTTACAGCAATCCGGCGGCAACCGCCTTTGTCCCGGCCTGGAAGCAGACGACGGAACCTGCCGTGCCGGTCACGCCGATTCCTCCGGACCTCAATCTGACGGTCACCGAGACGACTTCCACCATGAACGCCGGTGCGGTCATCGTGGCCGCCGAGCGCGGCGTGCTGGAGTCCACGCCGATAAACCTCTCCGGATTCACCGGGGTGCACCTCAGTGCCACGCTCCGTGCGTGGGAACACAGCACGACGTCCGGATTTGAAACGGCGGATACCTTCAAACTGGAAGTCGTCGAGACGCGTGCCGGAGGGGATACCGTTGTGAATCTCATCACCGGGAATCCCGCGGACGCGAATCCGATGAACGATGTGCTCAACGGAGACGCGGTGGCGACGCTGGATGAGTTCAACCGTGACAGCGCTGCCCTTGCCGGGAACTCGGCCGGCACGTTCAACTTCACCTACAACATTCCGGCCGATGTGCTCAGTGTGAAAGTGAGAGCCACTGCCAACAACGACTCTGCCAACGAGTTCTTCTTCCTCAAGGATGTCATTGTAACCGATGCAGTGACGCTGGATACAGATGCCGACGGGCTTCCGGATGATTGGGAAAACACCAACTTCGGCAACCTCAATCAAACCGGGTCCGGAGACTTTGACGGAGACGGCCAGAGCAATGCCTCCGAATTTGCGGCGGGCACACTGCCTGCGAGCGGCACCTCCTTCCTGGGAATCACGTCATCCACCCAGGCCGGTGCAGTGATCAGCCTCACTTTCAACAGTGTGAGCGGGAAGAACTACGTCGCGCAGTCCTCACCCGACCTGACGACCTGGACGAACATTGGATCAGCCGTGACGGCCTCCGGTGCCAGCACGACGATCAACGGCCTCCCCGCGGGCGGTCCTGGCAAATACTACTTCCGCATCAAGCTGAACCCTTGAGCAGAGGTCTTTCGACTGACTGAAAATGGACGGCCGCCGGGAGCACTCTTCCGGCCGCCGTTTCCATAATCTCAAGGCGCAGCCGGAGGTGGCTCCGGCGGGGTGTCAGGCTGCGTTCTCAGCCGGGGTGCCAGCCAGCGCAGAACGCGGCCCGTCAGGCCCGGCGTAAACATCCAACTGAGGTGGCCATGCGGCAGCCGCCAGATTTCCGGCTGCTGCCACTTTTGCCAGAGTTCCTCTATCGGCTGCGCCTCCGCGAACAAATCGTGGATTCCTTCGATCAATAAAATATTCTCCGCCGGGATGATTGGTTTGGATACAATCAGATTTAACCGGGTGGTGTCCATTGCCTCGTGCGCCGGCCTCAGGGCTTTGAAAACCCGCCGCCAGAAGACCGGAGGACAGAATCGTGTCATGCGCACGGCGGGCACCGTCAGAACGGCACAGGCGATGCGGGCATCGGCGCACGCAGTCAATCCAGCAAGCCATCCTCCAAAGGAAACCCCCAGAAGCCCCACGGAGGGACAACCTTCCTCCAGCAGCCAGCCGGTCAGTGCGCGAATCTCGGCGACGCCCTGTGCCATGGCCCGGGCCAACTCCAAACAATTCCACTCCATGGGCCGGCGCGGGCGGCGTTTGAGATGGTAAGGAGCAACCGGTGTGGCCACGTTGAATCCCGCCCGGTTGAACCGGCGGGCCAGCCATGGAAACGCGGTGTGATAACCAACGGCAGGACTGCCATCCAATAGAATGATCACCGGTCGTTCCTGCCAGCGGCCCTCGCACCGGTGGAGCCGGCCATAAACGATGTTGTTCTTCTCGTCTTCGCCCGGGCGCGGCGAAGCAAATTTGAAATGCCGCGGCCCGGCAAATTCCATCTGCGCCGGGTCACTTCCGGCGGAGATAAAGTCCGGCCCATTCAGAAATTCGAGCGCTTCCTCCAGCTTCCATTTAGACTCGGGCACAGTTCTCAGGCAGAGGGCGCATGCCACCTGAAACGCTGACCAATCAATGAATTTTGCCAGCGGCGCGATCATGAGT
>DATAIE010001186.1:0-4465 GCA_036262875.1 Verrucomicrobiales bacterium | reverse complement strand
ACCGCTATTATACCCGCCGGAATGTGGCGATCAGCGTTCCCGCCACCGCGGCGCAGACGACGGAGAATCTCATCACGGCGGGGTCTGTTTGGAAATACAGCACGGGTGCGGATCAGGGAACAGCCTGGCGGTCACCGGAGTTCAATGATGCGGCGTGGGCCTCCGGCGCGGGCATTCTCGGCTACGGCGATCCTGACATCGTGACGGCGATTCCGCCGCGGGGCAATCCGGCGGCTGACGCCGATGCGACGACCAATCCCAACTTCCCGACGACGTACTTCCGGCGGGATTTTACGCTCACCAGTCCGTTCGATACGGTGCAACCGTCCGTGGACCTGATGCGGGATGATGCGGCGATCGTGTATTTGAACGGGACGGAAATTTACCGGGACAAGGACCTCTACACAGGCGGTACCATCGTCCCGCTGCCTGCAACGGGCAACGTGCCCTACTCTCAGTACGCAGCGGTTACCATTCCGGACACGGATGAGGCGGTCTATAAGAACGTCACCTTCTCCCGCTCTCTGCTGCGGGAGGGAAGAAATGTAGTGGCGGTGGAAGTGAAACAGGGGTCCGCCACAAGCAGTGACCTGCGCTTTGACCTGAAAGCCGGCCGGACGCGGGGCGTCGCGGGCGTGCTGTCGAATGACTCGGACCTCGATGGCGATGTGCTCACCGCCCAGGTCGCATCGGGACCAGGCCACGGCACGCTGGCCCTGCAGGCCGGAGGCGGATTCACCTATACGCCGGCACCGGGGTTTTTCGGGACGGATACTTTCCGCTATAAGGTTCTGCAAAACGGGGTGCTTGCGACGAAAGAGGAGGTCATCGTCACGCCGGGTGTGGAGTCTGCGGCAGGAGCCAAACCGGAGTGGAAATACCTGGATACCGGAGTCGATCCCGGAGCCACATGGAAAGATGCCGCTTTCGACGACTCAGCCTGGAAAACCGGTGCGGCGGAGCTGGGTTATGGCGACAGCGACGAGACCACGGTGGTGGAGGATAATGGCACGCCTGGCTATTCCAACAGTCCCAATCCGGCGGACCGCTACATCACCACGTGGTTCCGCAAGAAGGTCACGATTTCCAATGCGGGAGCCGTGACCGGCCTGCGGGTGCGGGCGAGGCGCGACGACGGGATTGCCGTTTACTTGAACGGCAGCCGTATCATGCTGGACAATCTTACCGAACCCTACACGGCCACCAAGAGGGCCAACACCTCTCTCGGCGGGACAGACGAAACGGTCTTCATCGAACGGGTAATTACGAATCCGACGATGGTTTTGGAGGGGGAAAACACGCTGTCTGCGGAGGTCCATCAGTTTGCGCCGGACAGCAGCGACATGTCGTTCGATGTGGGGCTGAGCGTGATCTATGCCGTGACCGGGGTGGCGACGGTCGAAGTGCTGGACGACGATGTGGACGGGGATTTGATGTCCGATACGTGGGAGCGGTCGGTCGGACTGGATGCCACTGTGGCCAATGCGAATGATGATCCGGACGGCGACGGGCAGAGCAACCGCGCGGAGTTCCTCGCCGGCACGAACCCTTTTGCAGCCGACAGCGCTTTGCGCATCCAGACGATCCTTCCTGGAGCGGGGTCACTGTTGAATCTCACGTTCGATTCCGTCCCTGGGCACACCTATCAACTCCAGCGCTCGACGGACCTGCAGACCTGGACGAACTCCGGCTCGACTTTCTCCGCGCATGCCACCAATCCGCAAACGGTGGTGCCGTTTACGATGCCGGCAAGCCTCAGCCAGTACCTGCGGCTCAAACTGCAAAATACCTGGCAGTGACCGGGCCTGGTATCGTTGTTGCAGAGAAGAGCGGCTCCTGTGTTTCATCCTTAACGCTCTTTTCCCATGCCAAAGATCACTCCCTTTCTCTGGTTCGACGGCAACGCTGAAGAAGCGGTGGCATTCTATTTGTCCGTCTTCAAAAACGCGAAGATCCTCCGGCGGGCCCGCTATGGGGAGGCGGGCAAAGAGCAGCACGAGCGGCCGCCGGGGTCGATCATGACCATTGAATTTGAATTGAACGGACAAAACTTCGTCGCGCTGAACGGAGGACCAAGTTTCAAGTTCAACGAGGCAGTGTCTTTCGTGGTGAACTGCGACACACAGGAGGAACTGGATTATTATTGGGGGAAACTGTCCGAAGGAGGTCCCGTGGAGGCGCAAATGTGCGGGTGGCTGAAGGACAAATTCGGTTTGTCCTGGCAGATCGTGCCTGCGGAGTTGGAGGAATTGATACAGGAGAAAGACCCGGAGAAGTCCAACCGGGTAATGGGAGCCTTGATGCAGATGACAAAGCTGGATATTGCCACGCTGCGGAAAGCGGCGGCGGCGTCCTGACAGGGGGACAGAAACGGGAATTCATTCGAGGAATGCCGGAAGAGACCGTCGCATGCGATGGAGGTACTTTTCGTGCAGGGAACCGGCCCCGCCGCAGGAGATAAAAGCTGTTTTTTCATCAGTTTTTGAACTTCGGCCAGGTAAATTCCCTACCCCCACCCCTTCCATCCCCTATGAATGCCATCGAGAGTTATGGTCAGCGCACCGCCAAAGGAGAGGTTACGTTCACCCGATTGCTGCCCGGTCCGATGGAGCGGGTTTGGAGATTCCTGACGGATTCCGAAAAGCGCGGTCTTTGGCTGGCGTCGGGGCCGATGGTGTCCAGCACGGGCGGGAAGGTCGATCTTCATTTTCGGCACGGAGAATTGTCGGAGGAGAAGACGCCGCCTCCCAGCTACTCTCATCTTGCGGAGGGCACTCACCTGACCGGCACAGTCACTCACTGCAAGCCACCCGGCCTGCTCGGCTTCACCTGGGAGGCCGGGAATACCCGCAGTGAGGTGATCTTCCGGCTCTCCACCTTTGACCGGCGGGTGCGCCTTCTCCTGACGCACCGGCGGCTATCGTCTCCGGAAGCGGAGCGAAACGTGGCGGGAGGGTGGCATTTGCACCTCGACCTCCTTCTGGCGAAGCTGGAAGGGGATTCCCCGCCGCCCTACTGGACGGGGCTCGTGAAGTTGAAGGGGGAATATGCGAGGCTTTTCACGGAAGAGGAGGCCTCCCCCCGGGCCGGTGTCAGGCTTCGGAACGGAGGCCGGGACTTCTAAGTTGAGCCAGCCATTTTGTCCAGATGGAGGCCGCATCCGGACGGATGGAGGGTTTTGGGGCTGGTGAGAGCAGGCCCATCAGTCTGCGGGGGGCAGAGGCTGGAGCAGAGTGGAGGAGGTTGGGAAAGTCGGAGGGGAGGCGCGGGTCGGAGAGGGAGCCGAAGGCGAAGCCGTCAATGAAATCAGTGAGGGGCTGCGGAGCGCGGTCCACGGAAGGCTCGATGGTGACGCTGGCGGTGAGATCGGTGAGGCGCTGGAGGAGCCATGCCCACAGGGCGGCGGGGGCGCGGAGAGCATGAACGTGGGTCCAGCCGCGGGAGCGGCGGAGACTGGCGAGATAAACGGCGCGGCGGGCGGCCCGGAAAAAATCCTCTCCCGGAGTGTGAGGACACAGATTGCGGAGCGCGGCGGCCCGGCGGGAGAGTTGGCGTTCCTGGTGCCAAACCGCTTCGATGACGGCTCCGTCAGGAAGGAACTCCATGCTTTCGGGGGGCGGCGCGTCTGTGGACACGGCATCCGCGGCGAAGAGATCCACGCCGGCCTGTTCGCGGAGAAAGCGTAATTCGGCGGCCAGGACGGTGTCCGCGGGGTCCGGGGGCCATGATTCCAGAAGGCAAAGGACACCCGAGGCCTCCTGGGACATGGAGGGCGCGAAGCGGCCTGCGATGCTCTTCCGAAACAGGTCGGCAAGCGGCTTGGCGGTGCGGGAGAGAGAAAAGGCCTCCTGCATGCGTTCAAGACCGGCATGGCCAGCGGTGGATCGCAGCGCCGGGTCGGCAGCGAGAAGAGCGAGGCGATCCGTGAGGGACGCGGCACCGGCAGGGACCAGCCAGCCGGTGAGGCTGTCGGCGATCAGTTCCGCCGCTCCCGGCTGGGCGAGGGCTACGACGGGGAGTCCCGTGGCCATGGCTTCCATGATGCGGGGCGGCACGGCGGGACCGCTGGACGGATCAAGGTACAGGAAGACATCCGAGGCGGCGAGAAGACGCTTCGTTTCCTCATGATCCGGGGAGAGGATGAAGCGGACGCGTCCTGTGAGTGACAGACGGGCGGTGCGCTGTTCCAGAGCCGGCCGCCAGGGACCGTCGCCAGCGACTACGAGCTCGGTGTCGACGCCGGAATCGCCCAGTTGTGCCATGGCTTCGAGAAGGGGGACGAGGCCTGGATCGTGGCCGGGCGCGGCGGTGCTGATGAGACGCAGCGTGCCGGCATCACCGCAGAGCGCCGCGTGATAGCGGCTGGCATCGATGCCCTGGTGGATGCGGTGGATTTTGTCCGCGGAATCCGGAGCCTTGGCGGCGAGAAGCGTGCGCAGAGCATCCCCGGCGGCGATGACGAACT
>DATAIE010001185.1:0-3264 GCA_036262875.1 Verrucomicrobiales bacterium | reverse complement strand
AGCGCACCAATGATGGACACAGGCTCCTTGATAATGTCCCCGGCCACCTGCGAGAGCGACTCCTGAGCGGTGCGCGTCTGGTGCAGGATGGTCTGCATGAGATCGCCGGACTTCTGCTTGTTGAAGAATTCCATGGACTGCCCAAGGATGCGCTGGAACAGGCGGCCGCGAATGTCATTGAGCACCCGCAGGCTCACCCATGTGAGGCAGTAGGAATTGAAAAACCCAAAGATCGCACGGGTCAGCATCATTGCCGGAACGGCGAGGCAGAGCAGGATAATTGTGGGCAGGCGCGGCGGTTCCGGAGCGGCCTCCACCAGTTCGAGGACGTCGGTGAATTTTCCCGAATTCGCTACGGTGTGGAGGTCGGTGAGTCGCTGGGCTTTCTCTGCTTTTTTCGTCTCGGTGACGGCGAGGAGGTAGTGGGCCCACAGGGTGCGGTGGAGACGCTGCTCCGCCGGCAGATCGAGCAGTTTTTGCCAGCGCTCGCGGGCCTCTTTGACGTGTTCAGGATAAGACCCGGGAATTTTATCCGTGAGGCTTGCATCGTCCGCGCTTTTGCTCAGCAGGGCGCGCTCGCCCTCAAGGCAGAGACGAAATTCCTCCGGGAGTTCCGGGGGAAGGGATTGCCCCGCCAGCGGATCGGGCTCTCCTTTTTTGAGCGGATGCAGCGACCGGTCATGCAGGGACTCGCGGAATCCGGCGTAGGCCCGTACGACTTCCTCCCGTTTTGGCTCCGGGGCCGCCGCGAGGGCCTCGCGCAATTCAGGCAGTTCCCGCTGGGCGTGCCAGGCCTCGGCGAGCGTGGTTTGATTGCGCCCGGCGAGGTCTTCGCCGGGAAGCACCTGCCGGAACACATTGTTCACGGCGAAGACGAGCACTCCATTCAGGCCCCCGTAGATGGCACCGCAAAGGAGTCCGAGAATGAAGCGCTTTTTGTAGGGCTTCAGAAAGGAGAAAAGCCGGCGATAGGGTCCCTTCGCCGCGGTCATAAAATCGCTGGCGGAGATGCGTTTTTTCTCCTGTCGGGGTGGGTTGCTCATGCAAAACATGCGGCCTGCTCACCGGACGGCGGAGACCAAATAGATGTGTGAGACTCCCGCACTCACGCGGAGCGTGCAAGGGTTCAGTGTTGCGCTGCGGATAGACTGTTGCCCAGCCCGCTCCCGGTTGCCCCGTGTGCCGGTCTGGATACCTGTTCTCTCCATGCGTGTCACCCATCTGCTCTTCGCTCTCTCTTTCGCATTCGCCATCCCCGCGCCCTGCCGCGCGGAGGAGGACGAAAATCCAAGCTGGCTCGTCCCGGTGCTCGTCGGAAAAGACGGCTGGATGACCTATCAAAATCCCCGCTTTGGGTTTTCCCTGCCGGTGCCTCCCGGGATGAAGACGGAGCGCCCGCCCGACAACGGAGGCGGCCAGAGTTTTACCTCCGCCGATGGTAAGGTGAAGGTGGGCGGATGGGCGCATTTTAATGTCGAAAACGAGACCCAGGGAGTAGAGGCTGCCTTCAAATCGGAACTCGCCCTCCCGGGCCGCACCGTCACCTATAAGAAGAAGACGGACGGCTGGTATGTCGTTTCCGGTGTGAACAAGGATGGCACGGGATTCTATATCAAATATGCCGCCGATGCGAAGTACGCCGCCGGCTTCTCCATCACCTATCCCCAGGCGGATGAGAAGAAATACCAGGCATGGATCGAACGCATTGCCAAAGACTGGCAGCCCCGGCTGGGCAAAGGCGCGGACACTCTCGACGACGACGGAGAGACGAAGGGGAAGAACAAGTAAGACCGGCAAATCACCGCGCAATCCGCTGCCGCACCGGATTCAATTCCGGGCATCCGGCTCTCTCCCCGTGCCGGCCAGTTGCCGCAGCCACTGGAGATTTGTTTGCTCGGAGTGCAGTTGGTTTTCCTGCACTTCGAGAAAGACCGTGTATTGTTCAGCGCTGAGTATCTCCTTCACTTTGGTCTGCACCAAACGCTGGAGCTTGGAATACTGTTCCAGGTAGTGATCCACTGCGGCCTCGGTCAAATTGTCAGGCTGCACCGTCTTGAGATCGCTGAGATCGCGATCGAATTTGAAGGCTTCCCGCTCCAGGAACATGACTTCTGTGAGCTTCTTTGCGTCGGGCTCATCGAGGCTGAGGTTCTTTTCCTTCAGCATCGCATGGAGGGAGGCGACCTGCTGCCGCTCGGGCGACGATTTTTCGAAGCGTTCGAATTTGCCGTAGTCGGCACCCAGCATCTCCTTCAATTTGGTCTCTGCCTCCTTTGCGGAAACGGCGAGTTTGTCCGCGGCGGCCTTCCGGTCTGCCGCGGAAAGGCCGGAATCAAAAACGCTCAAGCCAAGGTCTGTCTGCGCCCCCTGCCGGTTCTTGAGGACCGCCATGATGGAATCGCGCTTCGCATCGTCGAGCCCCAGTTCCTTAAAAAGTTCCGCATAGACCATTTCCAGTTGAGCGTCCGCCTGCGCCCGCAGCGCCTGACGGGCGGCGGGATCTTTGAGCAGCTTTGCCATCGCAGGACCATCCGCTCCCGGTCCCTTTCCGGGGTCTTTTAACTTCGAGTCTTCAGACGGCGTCTTTTTCTTTTTGTCGTCATCCAGAGAGATTCCGAGATCATTCAGTTGATCCGTCAGTCCGGTGGGACCGCTGCCTTTGATACCCGCGCCCGACGCCTGCGCCATCTTCCCGATGTTTTCCCGGGCGCTCTCTTTAAAGACATCCCTTTCCCTGCTGACTGCCGAGAGCTTTGCCTCCACATTTGTCCGTTCCGAATGCTCCCACCACGCCCACCCGCCAAGGGCGGCGGACGCCATGAACAGTAAAAATGCCAGTGCCTTCATATCCAGCCCAACATGCCACGTGCCCGCGCCCCCGTCCAAGGCTCATTTCGGGTGCGCCGGAAGCCGGTCGGGATCACCGGAAGTTCATCCCGCCCGTCCAGCAACCCAGCCGTTCCTGGAAATGGACGGCAAGTCCGCTCGTTTCGCGGGTTGACGACGGGAAAAATGTCTGCTCATAGTCCGCCGCGCGCCTGTGGCGTGTTTGGTAAGTGTTTAATCGACCCGGAGAGATGGCTGAGTGGTCGAAAGCAGCGCTTTGCTAAAGCGCCGTACGGGTTAAACCGTACCGAGGGTTCGAATCCCTCTCTCTCCGCTGCTTCTGAATATCAGCGGGTCGTGTGGATTTTGGGAGGCCGGAGGACGGATTGTGAATACCGATTTGAATACACACTCTTGCTGATTGCAGATTGTGTCAGG
>DATAIE010001184.1:0-3466 GCA_036262875.1 Verrucomicrobiales bacterium | reverse complement strand
TTGCCCCGGCGTGTGGGCGCCAGGAAGCGTAGAGAATCGCGCTCCTCCTCGAAAAAGCCGGTGAGCCCGCGTACGTTGGAGGACTCGAACACCTCGCCCAGGACGCTGGCCATGATGTTCCGGTTTTCCAGGGAGTAGCCTTTTCCGCTGGGTGCCTGGGCGCGGTCCGCCAGCACCATCCACGAGCCGCCCGGACCCCGCACGAGGTCTGTGCCGTGGGAAATGAGGAACGAGTCCCCGGCGGGCATCACCCCGCAGGCCGCCCGCATGTAGCCGGGATTGGCAAAAATGAGCGCCGGCGGCAGCCATCCCTCCCGCATCAGCCTCTGCGGTCCATAGATGTCGCCGAGGATCGCATTGAGAAGCCTCGCCCGCTGCTGCAGCCCGGCGGCCACTTCCTTCCACTCCGCCTCGGCGAGGATGAAGGGGATGCTGTCGAGAACCCAGGGGCGCACTCCGCTCCGCGAAGCCTGGTTGTCACTGTAGATGTTATAGGTGACGCCGTGATCCTCAAGGAGCCGTGCGATGGCGGTGCCCCGGGATTCCCACTGCGCGGGGGAAGTGCCCGCCATGAAATCCGCGAACGCCTGCCAGTGAGGACGGACGGAGCCGTCCGCCGCAATCATTTCATCCCATGTGTCCGGGGCAGGGGAATACAGATGCGGGCTGCGCGCACGCTCCTCCGCCGCAACCGTGGGTGCGGGTTGGCCGGGGGAAACAGAGCTGACGGGCATGGAGAATCGGGCAGAGCAATGCCGCGTCCTTTTCACGACTCCAGCGGAAAGAATGGAAGGGGATGCGCCCTCACACCGGCCGCCGCAGATCGAGGGTCATGGGATACTCCCGGTTCACCGCGGTTTCCTTCGGAACGGTCAGGCCGGGAGTGTGACCGTGAGGCAGGAAACGGGCAAGTCTCCGGCTTTCCGCCTCGTAGGCATTGACCGGGAAGGTTTCGTAATTGCGTCCTCCGGGATGGGCGACGTGATAAGTTCCCCCGCCAATGCTGCGGCCATTCCAGGTATCGTAGAGATCGATCACCAGCGGCACGTTTGGCGGGATGCCCGGCTGGAGACAACTGGGGGGCTGCCATGCACGGTAGCGGATGCCGGCCACGAATTCTCCCGCTACGCCCGTGGGATGGAGCGGTACGCGGCGGCCATTGCAGAGCACGAGGTGGCGCGTGTCGGTGAGGCCGTTCACTTTCACCTGAAGACGCTCCAGGGAACTGTCCACGTAGCGCACCGTGCCGCCGCCGCCGGCCTCTTCGCCGAGCACCGGCCATGGCTCGAGGGCGGTGCGCAGTTCCATGCTGACCCCGCGTTTGGTCACCGTTCCGATCAACGGAAAACGAAACTCGAGGTGCGGCTCGAACCAGGCGGGATCGAATCCGTAGCCGGCCTCTGCAAAACCCCCGATCACATCCTCGAAGTCCTCCCTGACAAAATGCGGGAGCAGCCAGCGGTCATGCAGTTCGGTATCCCAGCGGGCGAGTTCGGCGGGCGCATAAGGTGTCTTCCAGAATCGCGCGATGCTTGCCCGCAGCAGGAGATACTGCACGAGGCTCATGCGGGAATGCGGCGGCATTTCGAATGAACGCAGTTCCACGAGGCCGAGACGCGATCCGCTGCTGTCGGGGGAGAAGAGCTTGTCGATGCAGAACTCTGTGCGGTGCATGTTGCCCGTCACGTCGGTGAGGAGGTGGCGGAAAACACGGTCGGACAGCCACGGGGGCGCGGGTCCTTTGTCAGGGATCTGGGAGAACGCCAGCTCCATTTCGTAGAGCGCGTCATTCCGCGCCTCATCCACCCGCGGATGCTGACTGGTGGGGCCAATGAAGAGGCCGCTGAAAAGATAACTCAGGGACGGATGATTGTGCCAGAATCCCAGCAGCGAGCGCAGCAGGTCCGGTCGCCGCAGCAGCGGCGAATCGGAAGGCGTCTCCCCTCCCATCACGATGTGATTTCCTCCGCCCGTGCCCGTATGCCTTCCATCGAGCATGAACTTCTCCGTGCCCAGTCGCGTGAGGCGGGCTTCTTCGTAGAGCGCCTGTGTATTGTCGGACAACTCCCGCCACGACGAGGCGGGATGCATGTTCACTTCGATCACGCCGGGGTCCGGAGTGACCTTGAGCACACGGATGCGCGGGTCATGGGGAGGCGGCTCTCCCTCGATAATGACCGGATAGGAAGTAACGCGCGCGGCCTCCTCCACGACGGAAATCAGTTCCAGGTAGTCGGCGGCGTTTTCCACCGGCGGCATAAAGACGTGCAGACGCCCCTCGCGGGGTTCCACGCAGAGCGCGCTCCGGATGACCCACGAGGCCGACTCCTGCGGCTTTGGCGGACGCATGCCGGCGCTGGCGGAGCCGGGCGCGATGCCGGAGGGTGCTTTGTAACTGGCCATCGCTGCCGGCAGCGCGGGCAGTTGAAAAAGCGGCGTCATGGGGTCCGGCGGATGCACCCAGGGGTAGTCACCCTCCGCCACCCACGGCAGGGAATCCAGCGGCAGCCGCAGGCCCATGGGAGAGTCGCCGGGAGTGAGATAAAGCGTCTCGTCGCGGAGGAACCATTTGCCGCTGCGCCAGGTGTCATCGTACTTGCGGATGGGGAGTGCCCAGCCGGTTTTTTTGTCGAGGCCCTGCTCGAACAGGCGGCGCAGGCGTTTTCGCTCCAGGGCATCCTTCAGATTCGATTTCAGCGGGTCCACATTGGAGGGCAGCCGGCGCTCCCGCCACAAAAGGTAATACACATCCTCCCATGCAGGCATGACATCGCCGTCCTCCACGGAGAGCTGCTTCACGATTTCCCGGATGAGTTTCTCCGCATCCTCCACGGTGTGGCCGTAGTTGATCCTCTCGTCGGCGATAAGGGCATCGTCCTTCCAGACGGGCACGCCATCCTTGCGCCAGAAGCAACCCAGCGACCAGCGGGGCAGTTGCTCACCCGGATACCATTTGCCGATGCCAAAATGGAGCAGCGCTCCAGGCCCGAATCGCTGACGCAGCCGGTGGATCAACTCGCCGGAGAGCAGGCGCTTTTTCGGTCCGGTGGCGGCGGTATTCCATTCCGCGCCGTCGGGATCATCGATGCTGACAAAGGTCGGCTCGCCTCCCATGGTGAGACGCACGTCCCCGGCGGACAGCTCCCGGTCCACCTGCTCACCGAGGGCTTCGATGGCCGCCCACTGCTCATCCGTGCAGGGAAAGGTGACGCGCGGGGACTCTTTGATGCGCGTGACGGACATCGCGAAATCGAACGTCACTTCACACTCGTCAGTGGCTCCCGTGATGGGTGCCGCACTTTGAGGGTCCTGCGTGGCGGCGAGCGGGATGTGTCCCTCTCCGGCCAGCAAACCGGAGGTGGGATCGAGTCCGATCCAGCCCGCTCCGGGAAGGAAAATCTCGCACCATGCGTGGAGGTCCGTGAAATCGACCTCCGTACCGCTGGGGCCATCCAGCGACTGGACG
>DATAIE010001183.1:0-1947 GCA_036262875.1 Verrucomicrobiales bacterium | reverse complement strand
TGAGCAACGCCAGTCCCACGCCTGCGGAAAGCGTTCCCGCCGCCCTGACGGTCCTGTCCAGTGCCAACTCAGGGGCTCTCACGGAACTCTGGCACCTCGCGCCCCAGTCCCGTCCCTACATCACCACGGGCAATACGGAGCGGGGCATGGACTACCATCCCGCCAGCAACCGGGTTTATCTCGCGAGCCGCGTATCGAAAACGATCAAGGTTCTCTCCGGCACCGACGGCTCGGAAATCGGCTCGCTCCTTACCGATGCCGTCGTCAACGACACCGGTATCAATGCAGGGGAAAGCGGTTTCGATTTGAACATGCTCGGCGTGGCCGCGGACGGTGTTATCTATGTCTGTAATCTCGCCAACGTCAGCACCGGCGCGGGATTCAAAATCTATCAGTGGGCCAATGATGCCGCGGATACCGCTCCCGCCGTCCTCTACACCGGCAATCCCGCCTCTGACCGGATCGGCGACACCATGGATGTCCGCGGCAGCGGAGCCGCCACGGAGATCGCCTGCGGGGTGCGAAACAAGAATCAATTTGTGGTCTTCAATATCAATGACACCGGCTTCATGGTGCCCAACCTCGTCACCGTGGCGGGCCTCCCCAACAGCGCCTTTGGCCTCAGTATCGCCTTCGGCACCGGCAATACCGTGTGGGGCAAAACCGGCGGCGGCTCACTCTACCTCGTCTCCTACGATCTCAGTGCAGGCACCGGCACCGTGCTGGCCACCTACGGGGCCACGGTTGTTCCAGGAACAGTGGGGCCCTTTGGCGTGGACATGGCCAGTGGATTTCTCGCCGCCGTTCAGAACGACAACTCCGACAACGTCCGCCTCTACAAACTCCCGGTCCCCTTCCCCGATCCCGCGCCCGCCTCGCTGGAACTGCTCGACCAGGAGTTTTTCGTAACGGACAACGCGAACGGCAACGGCACCGGCAGCGTCTCCGTGGGCGGCGGCAAAGTGTTCGCTTTGGACACGAACAACGGACTCGTCTGCTACACCACCCTTCCTTCCGTGCCGCCCACGCCACCGGTCATCACCGAAGTGACGAAAAACGGCGGAAACGTCGTCTTCAAACTCAAAGGAACCATTGGCAAAACCTACACCATCGAGAAATCCTCCGACCTTTCCCCTGCCGCCTCGTGGACCGCCGATGGCACGGTCACCCAAACGCTCACTGAGGAAACCGTGTCGCGGAGCATTCCTCCCGGCACCGCCCGCCTCTACTTCCGGGCCCGGGAGCAGTAGACCCGGAGACAACCCCGCGGACTCTCATTTTCGGGAAGTTGAAGGAATTGTTTTCTTAAGAAACGCAAAAACAGTTGCCGAATATGGAGATTATAGGAGATTTCCGCGTGATGAAACGGCTCTCTCCTATCGAAATTCCCTTTTCGGCTCCGGCATTGCGCCATTTTGTCACCGTTGGTTCCCATTGCCCAAATGAATCGCTTCGAACTTATCTTCCCCACAACCGAATCGCCCTCTCTTGTAACTGAAAAAAACTGGCACCCGCCCGTAGTTCCACTCCTTGATGTGTCCGCAGCTCCTGATGGCTGTTGTGCGCAGGAACTAATGACGCGCCGCCCCCGCCCGGGGACCTCCATCCGCCGACTGCGACACCATCGCAGTTCATGGCCTCGGAGAGTCTAGACGAATAGGCGGGATTTTGGACTCTCAAGGAGCAGGCTTTCACGCCTTCTGTGTTCGATGGCCCCTGTCCGGGCCGGCTGGAACTTAATCGTACCGCCGTGCCTTTCCGGAAGGCCCTCGCACGGATACCCGTGACCCGGCGATCCACCCAAAGGTGCGATCGCACGGCTTCCTGCTGCTTGAACGAACGGCTTGCAAAGTCGCGATTTATCCCGGATGGACCGCCGCTCGCTGAGCGCCCGATGTCCGTTCCGTTTCTTCCGCTGCTGAATCCGCCGTAGCTGTTCCGTTATGG
>DATAIE010001182.1:0-5415 GCA_036262875.1 Verrucomicrobiales bacterium | reverse complement strand
ACATCACCGCCGCAGAGCAGGCGTTCGCAAAATCCGGTTTCACAAAAAGGGGGCCTGATGGCGTCTTCGTCAATAATAAGGGAGAGCGGCTTCCTTTACGCTGACCAGCGGCTACAAGCCCTACACGGACGTTTTCACGATCCTCAAAAAGGAAGCGATCAAAGCCGGCTTGGAATTGAATCTGGAAATCATCGAACTCACCTCCGCCTGGAAGAAGTCTGACGAAAAGAAACACGAACTGATTTTCGGAGCGAAAAACATCTCGCCCGAGTTGTATCCACGCTTCCGCGAAACCTTCCACGGGGCCAACGCCCACAAGCCGGACGGGTCCGTCAAGACCGATACGAACAACGAAACCCAGACCGACAGCAAGGAACTGGACGCGATGATCGACGCCTATGACAAGGCCGAGACGCTGGAGCAGATCGTCACGGTGGCTCGGCAAATTGTCGCCTGGGTCCATGAGGATGCCGCCTTTGTGCCCGCGTGGGTCCAGCCTTTTTACCGCACCGCCTACTGGCGCTGGATGTGCTGGCCCAAGGGGTGGAATTCCCGCAGCAGCCGGGACTGGGAGGACTACCACCTGTTCTGGATAGACGAAGATCTGAAGAAGGACACGCTCGCTGCCATAAAAGAGGGACGAAAATTCCCGCCGCAAGTTCAGGTATTTGATCAGTGGAAGGAGAAACCAAAAGCATGAGTTCCGGGAGCGACAATCTCCTTGAGGTGCGGGACCTTCGCGTAGGTTTTGATACCGACGACGGGCATGTCACCGCGGTGGACGGCATCAACTTCTCCATCCGCCGGGGCACGGTCACCGGCATCGTGGGAGAAAGCGGGTGCGGCAAAACCGTCACCAGCATGAGTATCATGCGACTGCTTCCACAGCCGTCCGGCTCAATCTCGGGAGGGAACATCCTTTTCGAAGGAAAGGATCTTGTCAGTGCCTCCGAAGCAGAGATGTGGGCGCTGCGGGGAAAGCGGATCGGAATGATCTTCCAGGAACCGATGACCTCCCTCAATCCGGTGCACAAAGTGGGACGTCAGGTTGCGGAGGTTTTTCGTATTCACGAAGGTCTTTCCAAAGAGGATGCTCTGGCGCGCGCCGTGGAAGTCCTTCGCATGGTCCTCATCCCCTCCCCTGAAATCCGGGCGGGAGAATACCCCCATCAACTCAGTGGGGGGATGCGCCAGCGGGTGGGGATTGCCATGGCCATGGCTCTCCGTCCCTCCCTTCTCATCGCCGACGAGCCCACCACCGCACTCGACGTCACGGTGCAGGCTCAGATTCTCGATCTCATGCGCGACCTGCAAAAAAGCATGGGCATGAGCGTGCTCCTCATCACACACGACCTCGGCGTGATCGCAGAGATGTGCGAGGAAGTCGTGGTCATGTATGCCGGCCGCATCGTCGAGCGGGCCTCCGCGCTCGAACTCTTCGCCCGTCCCCGCCACGCCTATACCCGCGGCCTTCTGGCGAGCATCCCGCGCCTCGACAGCACCCCGGGGACACACCTGCCCGTGATTGAAGGCATGGTCCCCTCCCTCGACAAAATGCCCCCTGGCTGCCGCTTCTGCCCCCGCAATACCGGTGCCCCCGGGGAGCCCCTCGTTCGTGAGCGGCCCCCTTATGTGGAAATCACTCCCGGTCACTGGGTGGAGCACTGCCCGCGCTGCGTCGTATGATGAGGCGATAAACCTCTTGCAATCCTCCGCCGTGCGCCCTAATTCCCGCACGGCTCGCCGCACACGCAGAGCACGTTAACGGGTAGGTACCGAAGTGGCCAAACGGGGCAGACTGTAAATCTGCTGACTTACGTCTTCAATGGTTCGAATCCATTCCTGCCCACCACGCTAACCCCGGAAAGTGCGGGGCAAGCAGTGCCTTCTCTTCCTACGGTCGCCGGTAGATGCGCTCCAGTTCCACCGCCCGGTCTGTGAGCTTGATCGCTTCATCGTATTTGCCCCGCTCATCCAGCAGATGCGCCAGCGCTTCAGCCGTTTCGATGGACTCGGGCCAGTATGCCCAGGCTTCACGATAGAGCGCTTCCGCCTCGTCCAGCCGCCCGAGTTTAACATACACATCGGCCAGTCCCTTGCGGATTTTCGGAAAGTCTTTGGGACAGAGAGCGACGGCCTTCTTCAAGTAGGGAATCGCTCCCTCGAAATCGTCTTTGGTTAGGTGTGTATTGGCCTGCAGCGTCAATAGCAGAATCTTTTCCGCAGCGCTGGCACCGGCGGCCGGTTCCGAAAATTTCGAGGATTCGCCAAAGGGGTCCTCTTCCTGAAGCAGATCATGGTTAAGATAGATGATCTTGAGTTGATAACTGTCGGGATAGCGCTTCACCAGTTTTTGGTAGGCAGTCCGGGCGGCGCTTCGCTCCTTCTTCAGGATCGCCGTCACCATGATTCGCCAGTCCCCGTCCACGGCGGCCTGGTCACGGGGATTGCTGGCTTTGGGCACAGGAAACGGAATCGTGGTATTGCCCTTTGCCAGTTCGTCCACCCGGGTGACGAGGGAGGAAACCGGAGCGAGGTCAATGAATGTTTGTCCCTTCGCGGGATCGAAATCGAAGAAAAACGCGACGAGCTCACCTTTCGCATTGATCGAAAAACTGCCATTGGTGAGGAGGTGCCGCTGTTCGGCGCTGACCCCTGCCCCGAGACTGAGCACTTTCACCAATGCGGTCTCGCGGAGATAGCTCGCCGGAGCGCTTCGTTTCGCCATCATCGACCCCACGATTGAAGGAACTTTGTCGTCCGTGAGGTGCTTTGGGTTTATGACGACCAGCGCGAGGCTTTCACCGGCCCCCGGTTCCTTCGCCGCAAGACGCAGCCATACTTTGGGCCGGTGCGCAAATTTCATAAGGGCGACATCCTGTTCAGGAAAAATCCCGAGGACGGTGCCGAACTTGAGCGGGGCTCCGCCGGCGACCGTAACCCGCGGCTTCACGGGTCCGCAAACGGCCCCCATACCGACGAGTGCGAGGCCATCATCCGAGATAAATGCTCCCTCGAAGTGCCCCTGCTCCGTTGGTGAGAGATCAATACTCATGACCAGTGCGGCCTCCCGGCTGGCGGCAGAAAGTTTCGCCAGACCATCATCAGCAGTAACGATGCCAGAAAACAGCCACGGGAGAATGGCCAGAAAAAACTGCGGCACACGGGATGACATCATTCGGAACGGGTTCACTCATCAATAGGCGGCCGTGATTCCAAGGTCCATAAAAAAGTCACTGTCGGAATGAACGCGCCATCCGCTCCACAGGAGAGAGCCCGTACCGAACGGTGCCATTTTTGTGGAGGTCCGGATGTGAAGGAGTGACAACCCGGCCCGCTTTGACGATATCGTCGTTTTCACTCTTCATACCAACTACGGCAATACTCCCCCGGCTCCGGTCCTTCTCCAATCGTTCGAGGCGTTGCAGGCGGAAATGGCCTGACAATCTTTTAGCCTGTCCGCCATCGCAAAGAGCCGGAAAGCAATCTCGACTTTTTGCTGACGGCCATAAAAAACCAGGAGAGGAGGCGGCACATTGCGGAGCAACCGCGGGTGCCGCTGGCACGGAATTTGCCCTGTCATCATTCCGAAATGGTTACGGAGCCTTCGTCATTTGTCGCCCCGGTTCCCGGTTCGGGCGTCAAGAGTCGAAGCGATTCGATCCTGCACCCTCCCATACCCCTAATGAACCCTATTCATCAATGCTCCCGGGCAGCAATGGTGGCCGCAGCCGCCTTGCTTTGTTATTCCACCTCTTCGGCCTTCGCCCAGTCCGACTCATTTGCCACCGCAACACCCATCGTTACCCTGCCGGTCACGGGAACGAATGCCGGAGCCACCAAAGAGACCGGCGAAGCAAATCACGGCAACAACGCGGGAGGCTCATCCGTTTGGTTTTCATGGACAGCCACCGTTACCGGCTACTACCGCGTCGATCTGGCCGGGAGTTCCTATGATACGGAACTCGGCATCTATACCGGCACCAGTGTGGACACGACGGTGATGCTGGCTCAAAACGATGACAGCGGAGCGGCGACCGGGACCCTCCAAAGTGCAGCGGTGGTGTACGTGAAAACGGGAGAAACCATCCTCATCGCAGTGGATGGTTACCGGACGGCAACCGGCACGGCGGCAGCGTCGGGCTCGATCAAACTGGATATCATCCCGCTGCCCGCGGCGCAGGTGCCGCCTGCCAACGACCTTTTTTCGGCGGCGACAGATCTCGGCAGCGCCATTGCCGGGCAGGTCACTGCCAACAACACCTATGGCACCCGCGAAGCGGGAGAGCCGCGCATCGGTGCATTATACGGCGGCAGTTCGCTGTGGTGGAAATGGACCGCGCCGGCGGATGGAGACATGGAGTTTTCCGTCGCAGGAGCGACCACCACCGGCACGGCGTTCAATACCGGCATAGGCGTTTACACCGGAACCGAACTATCAAATTTGGTGCCGGTTGCCGCTTCCGGCCCGGCCACGACGAATGCCGTGCAAGTGGCCGTCACTGCGGGCACGGTCTACTATATCGCGGCGGATGCGTCGAGCGCCGCGTTTATCCAGCCGGTGGGGAACTTCACGCTTCGTTTTGCGAAGACTTACATCCACACCATTTTTCCCTAC
The DNA here is from genome assembly GCA_036262875.1 of Verrucomicrobiales bacterium. Classification (GTDB taxonomy): domain Bacteria; phylum Verrucomicrobiota; class Verrucomicrobiia; order Verrucomicrobiales; family V1-33; genus V1-33. The sequence continues at coordinate 797 of DATAIE010001182.1, read as the reverse complement.
AGTGTCGCCTGGGACTGGCTTCATCCTTCGGGGTCCGATCCTTCACTCACCGATCCGGACTTTAACACAACCTGGTTTTCGGCGGCCCTCTACGACGGGCCGGCGTTCAACCTGCAGGGCGGCGCAATGCTCGGCTACGGTGGCATCGATTTTGGAACGACGGTGACCAATATCGTCGACCCTGGAACAGGCAGCCGGTATTCCGCCTATTTCCGGCGGGTGTTCAATATACCGGAGGCGGCCACGGACGTGATCGCTTCGATTCTTGCGGACGATGGAGCTTATATCTACATCGACGGAGTCCTCGTGAAGGAAGTGAACATGCCGCTGGGCGCGGCGGATACCTACACGCAGTTGGCGTCGGCGGCCTCCTCAGAGACCGTCCCGGTGAAGGTGAGCCTCGGGCCGCTGGCGGCAGGGCAGCACGAGATCGCCGTGTCCGTCCACAATGCGGCCACCGACAGCAGTGACCTCGGTTTCGCGCTGTCCCTGCTGGTGGACAATACACCGCCCCCCACGGATGCCGTGCTGACTGCCGCCGGACTCTATACGGGATTTGAAGAGCCGGTGATTTCGGCGGCGAGTTACCTCAAGGGAACAAACGGCACGGCTGAACTCGGGTGGATTGCCACCGCAGGCCAGGTGCAGTCCGCCGCCACGCATCCCGCCGCGGGAGGAGCGGCCCCGGCTGGAAAATTCTTCAAACTCAACGCTGTCAGGACGAATCCGTTCCGCACGGACAGAATCTCACTGGCCTCTCTCACGGCGGAACAAAAGGCCGGCATCGTGGCGTCTGC
>DATAIE010001181.1:0-4450 GCA_036262875.1 Verrucomicrobiales bacterium | reverse complement strand
CCAGCAGCAAGGCGGCGGAACATGCGATCCTCCGCAACGAGGACCCGGACAGCGGGGATAATTCGCCGGAGGCGGTGATGGACCGCCTCGCATGCGGCGCCTACGCCTATCTCGGTATGGCGGGCCTGATGAACAAATACTACAATCTCGCGGAAAACGATGAATCGGTGGATCCGGCCCGCCCGGAGCACAAGACCTCCGTCACGCTCCGCAAAGGCAACATGGTCACCCGGATGATGGAAAGCTCCCGCACACGCGTGCTTGAAGAGGCCGCCCTTGTTAAAAAACAGCTTCAATTTATTCCGGATTCCATTAAAATGAATTTCTGCCTCGCGGAAACGAAACGCACCGAAAGCAGTGATACCGCCAAACTGGACGCCCTTACCTCTTACTGGCGTGCTCAATTCCTTTGCAAAATGGCCCAGATGATGGCCCGCGCGCGATAGCTCCCCGGCGCGGTGCCTCCCGCGTCAACCAAACAGCACAAACTCACCACGGAACACACACCATGAATAAAAAAGTAATCACCACCACGGCTTCCATCACCGTCGCCGCCCTCTTCGCCTCCTGCACCGCCACACAGGTGCGCAACTTCAGCACCGGCATTGCCGGGGTGGCCGGCGTGGCCGCTCTCAGCGGCGTGGGCGGAGGCCACCGCACCACCAATGCGCTCCTCGCCATCGCCGCAGTGGCGGCCACTGTGGCCATCATCAGCCACTATCAAGCCACTCAGGAGCAGCGCCGCTATGCCGAGTATCGCGCCGCCGCCATCGCCCGCAGCAACAGCTACGCCACCATCAAAAAAGAGAAGAAGGTGCGCTATGTGGCCGTGCCGGTCAAAAAGAAGAGCTCCACCGAAAAGAGCGGCCTGATGATCTATGACACCGAGAAGGGTCAGCTCGCCAGCGACAATGTCTATGTTCCCAAGGCGTCCTCCTCGCTCAAGGGCAACAGCATCGTCGAAGTGGACGGCAAGAAGGCTCTGCTTGAAAGCAGCTTCACCGGCGCGTAAGCCGTATCTCAGTTGCCTGTATATCACGCGAAAGCCGCCGGGAAACCGGCGGCTTTTCCTTTTTCGATCCTCTTTTCCCATGACTGTCGCCCCCTTCCTGTCCCGGATCACCCGCCGCTTCGTCAAGGTGTGCGGCCTGACCCGGTATGCTGACGCGGAGGTCTGCGCCCAGGCGGGCGTGGACGCCATCGGGATTAACTTTTTTCCGCGGTCGAAACGGTTTCATCCCCTTGCCCAGGCCCGGGAGTGGCTGGAGGCTTTTTCGGGAAACGGTGCTCCCGCACGGATTGCGTTGTTTGTGAACGCCGGGCTGGATGAGATCCGCGCCGCCGTGGAGACGGGGCTCTTTGAAGCGGTGCAACTCCATGGTGACGAGACCCCTGAGTTTGAAGCCTCCGTCAAGGCGCTTGGCCTGCCGGTGGTGCGGGGACTGGCCCTGCAAACGGAGAGCGACATCGCCCGCCTCGCAGAACACCCGGCGGACGGGTTCATCCTCGACTCGCCCGCCCCCGGAGTGTACGGAGGCACAGGGCACCTCTGCGACTGGTCGCTCGCAGCCGCCGCGGTGAGCCGTTATCCGAACCGCCCCATCCTGTTGAGCGGTGGTCTCACGCCGGAAAACGTCGCCGCAGCCGTCCTCGAAGTGTCCCCGTTCGGAGTGGATGTCGCCAGCGGGGTGGAATCGGAGCCAGGAGTGAAGGATCACGCCAAAATACGGGCCTTCGCAGCCTTGGCAAAAGGGGAAAGCACCAATACCCGACTATTCCCATAGACAATTAGGAGATTTCTGGTTGCGGTCCTTGAAATCTCCCGCATCGTCCCTGCATCCGCCTCTTTTCATCATGTCCAAAGCCAGCGTCGAAGAAATCAAACTCGAGTCCCGCGCTCTGCGCGGCCACATCCAGGAAGCGTTCGCTGATCCTGCCCTCTCTCACGTGGAGGAAAACGAGAATGTGCTCCTGAAGTTCCACGGGACCTATCAGCAGGACGACCGCGATCTGCGCGCCCAGCGGACGAAGGAAAAACTGGATAAAGCGTGGAGTTTCATGGTGCGTTCCAAGATGCCCGGCGGACGCATCACCGCCGCTCAGTGGCTGATTCACGATGACCTGGCAAAGCTGTCTGACGGTTCCGTCCGGCTCACGAACCGCCAGGGCATTCAACTGCACGGGACGCTCAAAGGAAATCTGAAGGAAGTAATTGGCGGCATCAACCGGAGCGGTCTCACCACCATTGGTGCCTGCGGGGATGTAGTGCGCAACACGATGGGGCCGGCGGCACCCGTCAAGGATGCGGTCCACACCGACACACAGCAGCTCGCGGAGGAGCTCAGCCAGCGGTTTCTCTGGCGCTCGCAAAGCTACTCTGACATCTGGCTCGACGGCGAGAAAGTGGAACTGGACTGGGCGAAATCGGAAGTGAATCCCGCAGTGCGCGAAAAGACCGCCGCCCCGGAACCCGGCGAGGCGGGGGACGCCATCTACGGCAAGGTCTACCTGCCGCGGAAGTTCAAGATCGGCATCTCCATTCAGCCGCAGAACGATGTGGACGTTTTCAGTCAGGATGTAGGCCTGGTGCCTCACGTGGTGAGTGGCGCCGTCGAGGGCTACACCGTCGTGGTCGGCGGAGGATTTGGCATGAGCCACGGGCAGGTGAGCACGCGGCCTTTCCTGGCCCAGCCGCTCTTTTATGTGCGGCGGCCTCACGTCGTCGATGCGGTGGAGGCGATCGTCACCACGCAGCGGGATCATGGAAACCGCACGGACCGCAAAAACGCGCGCCTCAAATACACGGTGCAGACGATGGGCATCGACGCCTTCCGCGAGGAAGTGACGGGCCGCTTGCCCGGGATCGAAACACAGCCGGCGAAACCGCTGCATTTCGACACCGTGGAAGACAGTCTCGGCTGGCACGCCCAGGGCGACGGAAAGTTGTATTGCGCAGTGTACATCAACATGGGCCGGATTTCCGACCGTCCTGACGGCCCGGCGTATCGCAGCGCGTTTTCCGAAATCGCGAAGGAACTGAACCTGCCGTTCATCGTCACGCCTAACACGAACCTGATCATTGCGGATATTCCCGCGGACAAAAAGGGCGAGGTGGACGCCATCCTTGCGAAGCACCGCGTTCCCCATGCGGACGGAATGACCGCCACGCGCCGCGTGGCCCATGCCTGTGTCGCGCTTCCCACCTGCGGCCTCAGCCTCAGTGAATCCGAGCGCGTTCTGCCGGCGGTGCTCGACAGCATCGATGCCTCCCTGCGGGAGTTGGGTCTGGCGAACGATCCCATCCTCATCCGGATGACCGGCTGCCCCAACGGCTGCGGGCGTCCCTACAATGCCGATTTCGGTTTCGTCGGCCGCGGACCTAACAAATACGCGATGTTCGTTGGCGGCAGCATCGCCGGCGACCGCCTCGCCGGACTGGAGCAAAAGACCGTCGCACTGGCGGACATTCCTGGTGCCGTTCGCCCCTATCTGGAAGCCTTCGTCAGAGAACGCCAGGGCAGCGAGACCTTCAGCGCCTGGTTCGGACGTACACGCAACCTCGGCCCAGCCCCCGATCCCGAGCAGTTCCACGTCGAACTCTCAGAGCGCGCCGCCAGACTCGCCGGGCAGAAGGCGGAGGCAGCGGGTTGAGACCCGGTGGTTCAAAGGAGAGAGGTGCGCTTCCCTGGCCACCCTGCGGAAGAAAGTAAGCATAGATTGTAATCGCTTATTTTCGCTGGCTAACGCGGGCGATCCCGTCAGCTTCCGCGGTCCATGTCTCTTTCCGCGCCGCTGTTCGATGAGGTGCGCCCGGTCTTTTTCCGGGTGCTCACCGGAGCGTCCGCACCGGTGCTGATCGATATCCTGCATGTCTTCGAGCGCGCGCTCACGGAAAGACCGGAGGGTATCGGTCGCGAGGATGCCATTGGCGCCGCGGAGGAGGTGATCGCGTCTCACCCGTCTGTGCCGGTGCAGGAGGACGATCCCGGAGAAAGCGCCATGAGTCTGCGGGACCGCGCACGGCTTGCCATCGACCGTCTCGTTTCCTGCGGCTGGCTGGAGGAACAGGAGACGACTGCATGGCGCCGGATTCTCACGCTGGAGGGCAATGGTGCCCTGATGCTGAAAGCGCTGCGGCAAATGGCATGGCCGGACGCCGCTGTATTCTCTGACAAGCTGAGCAGCGTCTGCGGCACCCTGGCAAATCCGGCGATGATGGAGGAGCAGCCATGGGCGGCGATCGAGAGTTCCATTTCCCAGGCTGAAGAAGGCCTGGCCGAATTGCGGGGCATGGGACGTTCCATTCAACGGCACACAAAACGGCAACTGAGTGCGGATTCACTGAAGGAAAACCTGTCGGAGGTGTTTGACCGGTTTGCGGAGCGGATCGGGCGCGCATGTTATGCCGAGCTGGTGCGCGCCAGCCTGCACACCCGTTTGAGCACCGCAC
>DATAIE010001180.1:0-5137 GCA_036262875.1 Verrucomicrobiales bacterium | reverse complement strand
GCTACGAATTCCGCAACGACGGCTCCGGGATGCGCTTCTTCCGCAACGGAAAGGAAGTGAAGCCCGGCGCAGAGGAAGGGGACGAACAGATGGAACAGATGCACAAGCAAATGGAGGAGTTGTTCCGCAAACAAATGGGCGGCGACTCCGGCGGCGGAGATCCGCTTGAGGAACTCTTCAAGCGCATGGGCCGGCCCAACGGCAAACGCGACAACGGCGGGAATCAAAACCCGAATCAAATGCAGGACCTGCTCCGTCTCTTCCAGAATCAGCAGGCGGGCGACCACTCGCTGCCGAACGGCGCCTCACGCTACAGCAAGTTCCACCGTTCCAACCTCGCAGAATGGCGCCCGCTCACCCGGGCGGCGCGGGAGTCCACGGTCCGTATCATGAGAGACAACAAGCAGGTCGCCTTTGGCACCATTGTCAGCAAGGACGGCTATGCTCTGACCAAGGCCAGCGAAGTGGCGAAGGACGGGCTGGAATGCGAATTCCATGATGGCCGCATCGTCTCCGCCAAAGTGGTGGACAAGCTTGATTCCTACGACCTCGCGCTCATCAAGCTGGACGCGACCGGACTCACTCCCGCCACCTTCTCGGCCAATGAAGCCGCCGTGGGCACTCTGGTCGCCGCCGTCGGCGTGGATGAAGATCCGCTCGCCGTGGGCATCATCAGCGTGGCTGCCCGCAGCCTGTCTGAGAAAGGCAAAGGAGCTCTCGGGATCCGGTTCGCTCAGGAAAACACGGAATCGAAGAAGGGTGTCCCCGTGGGCACCGTCTATCCAGGCTCCCCCGCCAGAACGGCCGGCCTGAAGGAGGGCGACAGCATTCTCTCCGTGAACGGCACCGAAGTGGATTATCCCGCCCAGTTGCTCAAACTGGTGGCCGGCATGAAACCCGGAGACAAGGTGAAGGTCCGCTACGCCCGGGACGGAAAAGAGGCTGATCTCGAGTTCGCCCTCACCAGCCGTGAAGAACTGGCGCGCATCAGTGGAATGGGCGATCGCCGCTTCCTCGATCCCACCGCTCAAATGGGCTCCGTGCTGAGCAGCAATGCCACCGGCTATCCCAATGCCGTGCAAAGCGACCTCACGATCGATTCCAATGACTGCGGCAGCCCCGTGGTGGACGTGGACGGCCACGTGGTCGCCATCAACATCGCCCGCTCCGAACGGGTGAGCACCTATATGATCCCGGGCAAGGTGGTGCAGGCCCTCCTCAGCAATCTCGAATCCGGCAAGTTCACGCTCGCGAAAGACGCTGACACGCTGAACGGCGAGTTGCACGAATACGAAGCCGCCATCCTCAAGGCTCAGGAGGCGCTCAAGGCTGCCGAGGCCGGTCGCGCCGCAGCCGAGGAAGCCCTGAAGAAACAGCGCCGCTGATTCTGCCGGTCCCCTTCGTTGCCGGCGGTCGCCCCTGTGGTGGCCGCCGGCAATTTTTTTTTGCAGTGCGCCGGGCAACAGTCTGCGTCCTGCTTGTCTATCTGAGCTTGGGGAGACCCGGTGATTCCACGATGGGCGGTCTCCGTTTCGCGGATTGTTCCGGATTCATCCGCGTCTTGAGCGCTTCAGCCAGTATTTTGGAATGCCTTCGCTCCTCCTGTGTCAGAGGCGGAAGAAGCAGCGCGGGGTCGGTAAGGAACCGCTTCAACTCCGGCGGAAGGACGAACTCCGGATGCGTTGAAGAGAAGAGGACCGAGAGACGCACGAGCTCTGCCTCCACTGAAATGGTGCGATCCATGCCATCGCCGCTGTTATAGAGCGCCAGCAGTTTGTCCCATGCCTCGACCTCCCGTCCGGGAATCGCGGTGCGGCCACCGGTCGTTTTGGCGACCTCATAGACGTGCATCCGCCAGTAGACACGCCGTCCACCGGGAGCCGCGGCGGCCTTTGCATAGTACTCCGCCGCTGCCGCGTGGTCCGGTTTCTCATTCCACGGCATGGACAGGTAATAGGCCAGCCGGTCCCACAATTTCCAGTTGTCAGGCAGATGGGAGAGTCCCTGCCGGACGACATCGATGCCTTTCTCCACATACTGCTGGGCCAGCGCGTGCCGGTTGGACTCCGTCAGCATCGGATCGAAAAGATACGTATCCCGTGCATTCGCCGCGAGGTGCCATGCACGGGATTCCCAATAATGCTCCTCGCGCGGTTGGAGCTGAGTGCAGACGGCGTAGTAGCCGTCCACCACTCCCCAGTTGGACTGCTGCCACGGGGTAATGGCTTTCAGTTCATAAATGCTCGCCACCACGGACCGGAAGCCTCCCAGCACGGCGAGAAAAAAGGTCTGCCCAAGCTCATCGCGCATGGAGAGATTCAGAGGTGTCTCCAGCAGCTTCTTTTCGCGCATATGCGCAGTATAAGCCCTCTCGACCGGCAATCTCGCCGCTCCGCCCGCGACGATGATGAGCAGCGCAATGCCAAAGCTTTTCCAGCGGTTTTTCACGGCGGCGGATCAGAGTTCTTTGTCGGCAAACATGACCCACGCTGCCAAGAGGTAAAGCGTGAGGTAGACGGCGGCCAGCCCGGTCATCTGGGCCAGTTCGGAGAAGGCAACGCTGTCCCCAAGGACGATGGGGTCCACAATATCGAAGGACTTGAAGTCCGGAAAAATCAGAGCCACCGCACCGGAAATGAGCCGGGGCAGGACCGCATGAGACTGGGGATCCAGCAGGTAGTCCCGCGCGAGGGATTGCGCATGACCGATGACCATCACCGCCAGCGAGGCCATAATGGTAAACAGCGTACTGCTCGCGATGGTGCTCATCAGCAGTGCCACGACTGCGAGAACCACGGCCTTCAGGAAGATGCTGTACACAGCGGACTGCAAGTCCCACCGCAGCCCCTGTTTCGCCGCCAGATCCATGACCTCCACCACCGCTTTTTCCTGGTCCTCCTGCGTCTGGTAGGTACGGCTGGTGACCATCTCCACCTGCTGCTCCACGATCATCTTTTCCTTAAAATGCAGGACCGTGCAGAAGAGCAGATCCATGCAAACGAGGCTGATAAAGAGCAGCCAGACCACACCGGTGAGCTTGCCGAGAAGATACTCCAGCCTCGGCACCGGCTTGCACAAAATGGTGTAGAGTGTCCGGTCCTCCACATCCCGCGGGATGAGCAGTGCGGTGCCCGCCACGGCGAAAAGCGTGCAGAAGAGCGCCATCGCTGCGAGGGACAGGTCCTTGAGCATCTTGAGTTCCTGCTCTGTCTTCAAGTCGGCGAAGGCAAAGCTCGCGCCAATGACCACGAAGGCAAAGATCGCGAGGAAGGAGAAGACCTTCATCCGCACCAGTTGCGTGAACGTACCCCCGGCGATGGTCAGGACGCGGCCCGGCGAAAAGGACCGGTGGCGGCGGACAGGGGGCATGGCAGCAGTGGATTCGCTCATCGGGGCTGACTCTTGATGTATTCCTTCGTCTCCGGTGACGTGTATCCCGTGGCCTCCAGAAAGATGCGCTCCAGCGTGGTGCGCGGATGTCCGGCGGAAATCCACTCAGCGCCGTGCTCCCCGGTGAGAAGCCGCATGGCATCGAGCAGCGCCTGAGGTGCGTTCCGGATCAGTACCTCTGTTTGATCCTCCACCTTCGTCAGTTCCGCCAGACTGCCCTCGCGCACCATTTTTCCGCGGAAGATAATCCCGATGCGGTCGCACACCTCCTGCACCTGCTCAAGGAGGTGGGAGGAAAGAATGACCGATATACCGCGGCGCTTCAGTTCGAGGATCAGGTCCCGGATTTTACGTGAACCGGCGGGATCCACCCCGGCGGTGGGTTCGTCCAGCACGACCAAACGGGGCTGGTGGATGATCGCCTGCGCAAGCCCGATGCGCTGCAGCATGCCTTTGGAATATCCCGCCAGGCGGCGGTCGCCGGCGGCCGTGAGGTCCACCATTTCCAGCAGTTCCTTGATGCGCGCCGTCAGTGCTGCCCCGCGCAGGCCGCAGAGTCTGCCGTAAAACCGCAGCATCTCGCGACCAGTGAGATGCTTGTAAAAATACGGATTTTCGGGCAGGAAGCCCACATCCTCCCGGCTGTCCACGCGGGCACTGTCACGTCCGAAAATGGCGCATTGCCCCTCCGTGGGACGCAGCAGACCGAGCAGCACCTTCATCGTGGTGCTCTTGCCGGAACCGTTAGGACCGATCAGTCCGTAGACCTCCCCCGCCTGCACTTCCAGCGACACATTGTCCACCGCGGTGAGCGTGTCCTTCTTGAACGAAGAGACACGAAACTTCCGGGTGAGATTACTGATCGCGACTGCAGGGGGGGCAGACATGGGGCGTGTGGAGGAACAAAAACCGTCAATCGCGGCTGGACGCGGCGATCTCGATGAGGATGCGAATCACATACCAGAGCAGGGTCACGAAACTGGCAAACAGAGCCAGCGCCGCCGCCACATCCTGACGCGTGTCGTAGTGCCGCATCACATTGGACGTCTGATAGAGGATCGAACCTCCCAGCATCAGGACCATAATGCTGGAGAAAATAATCCCCAGATCGAACCGGAAGACGATGCTGGCCACGATGACGCCAGCGGCGATAAAGAATCCGATTTTCAGAAAGCCCTGAAGGAAGGAAAAGTCCTTCTTCGTGGAAAACGCCAGCCACGTGAGTCCCAAAAAGAGTCCCGTCGTGATGAGTGCCGCTTTGCCGATGATGTTGTCACCCATCCGGTTCGCCAAATACAACAAAGGGGCGAAAATGATTGCCTCCGCTGCGACATAGAGGCCCAGTCCGGCATACTGCGTTCCGCGGCTGACGGCGGAGGAAGCCCATTTAGACGCGATCATGGAGACCACCATGAACAGGCCCAGCACGATCAGCCACGACCACCTGCCGGTGGCCATCACGGAAAACATTTTTTCCGCCGCCCGCGTGGAGAGCAACGCGTATTCGATGCCCGAAAAGGCGAGGAGTGCACCGGCAAGATGCGCATACGTCCGGCGAATAAAGGTGGCGCGACCAGCCTCCGGAAGGTCGATGACCGTGGAAGGGGATTGATAGTAATTTAGGGTGGCACTCATGTTGGAGACGGATTGGGGAGTTGAATCAGGAACGAACGTAACCAGTTCATGGTAACGCGCCATCACGGAATCTCAACAGTCCGCGCGGCCAGGCGAGGAAGTTCCTGTCAGG
>DATAIE010001179.1:0-2298 GCA_036262875.1 Verrucomicrobiales bacterium | reverse complement strand
CCGCCCACGCGATGGTAAAGGGCACGATAAAAAATGCCGCCAAAGAGCGCAGGTTGGCTTTGATCATAAACCCGCCCGGCGCGAACGAGAGAGTGATCCCGCGGGGCAGGCGGGAGATTTCGACGGGGTCGTCGCGCTCCGCGACGCGGGGAATCGGAAACAGCTCCCCGCAATCAGGACAGAGGAGCACCCATTTCTCCATGTTGACGTGCTCCGCCGGAATGACCCGGCGACACTTCGGACAAAGCGGCTTCATGCGGGGACCGGCTGACAGATGCGTTGGGCCTTCAATGAGAAGAGGCCATTTCTTTCCGGGACGGCTTTCGCACGGGGATATTCACTTTTTCCACATCGGCGGCGATCACTTTGTATTCAGGGCACAGCGTGTCACTGTCGCATTCCTGGCCGGTGACGTTGTTCACCATCGCTTCGGGAAAGTGGAAGGTGGTGTAAAGGATTCCTGGCTTCACCTCATCACTGACGCGGGCATGGAGGATGACCTCTCCGCGGGCGGAGAAGAGGCGCACTTTTTCACCGGTGGAAATATCCTTCAGGCCGGCATCGTCCGGATGAATGGTGAGCACGTCTTCGGACACGATCCGGCTGTTGCCGGTGCGGCGGGTCATGGTGCCGCAGTTATAATGTTCGAGAATGCGTCCCGTGGTCAGGATGAAGGGGAACTCGCTGCGGTTGTTGACCAGTTCGTTCGACTCCTTCCACGGGAAGAAATGGAACTTCCCGAGTCCGCGCGAGAACTTGTCGAGATGCATGATGTGCGTGCCCTCGCCGTTGGCCTTGATGGGCCACTGCTTGCCGTTTTCGCCGAGCCCCTCCCAGGTGGCGCCTTTGAAAAACGGAACGATGCGGGCAATCTCCGCGAGCACGCCATCCGGCGTATAGTCCTCCTGAGGAAAGCCAAACCGCTGCATGATTTCACACATGATCTGCCCGTCCGGACGGGTTCCGGAAAGCGGGGGCACGGTGGCATTCACACGTTGCACGCGGCGCTCCGCATTGGTGAACGTGCCGCTCTTCTCAAGGAAGGACGAGGCCGGGAGAATGACGTTGGCGTATTTCGCCGTCTCGGTCATGAAAATCTCCTGCACCACCAGAAACTCCAGGCCGTTCATGGCGTGGCGCACGTGTTCAGAGTCCGGGTCCGTCTGGACCACGTCTTCGCCCATGAGCCACAGGGCCTTGAGTTTGCCTTCGATGGCGGCGTCGAACATCTGGGGGATTTTCCAGCCAGGTTCTTCGCTGAGTTTCACACCGTAGAATTCTTCATAGAGCCGGTGCACTTCCGGATCGTCCACCTCATAGTACCCCGCGCCCTGGTGGGGCTGGCAGCCCATGTCCGCTGCGCCCTGCACGTTGTTTTGGCCGCGGAGCGGATTCACACCCACGCCGGGACGGCCGATATTGCCCGTCATCATGGCGAGGTTCGCAATGAGCATGACGGTCTTTGCCCCCTGGCTGTGTTCCGTCACGCCGAGTCCGTGGAAACTCATGGCCGCATCGGCGCTCGCGTATTCGAGAGCAGCCGCTTTTGCGAGATGGCGGTCCACGCCTGTGATGCGTTCCAGTTCGTCGATGTCGAGTGCGCGCAGCCCCGCTTCCAGTTCCTCCCAATTTTCGCAGCGCTTCGTGATGAAATCCTGATCGACGAGCCCTTCGTCGAGAATGAACCGCGCCATCATGTTCAGCAGCGCGACATTCGTACCCGGGCGAAGCTGGAGATGATACTTGGCATACGGCACCAGTTCGATGCGCCGCGGATCGATGACGATGAGGGGCACGCCCTTCATGACCACCTGCTTGATCTTCGCGCCGGTGACCGGATGGCCCTCCGTCGGATTCGCGCCGATGACCATGATGCAGGCCGTGTGCTCCAAATCCTCCACGGAATTGGTCGCGGCCCCCGTGCCGAAGCTCTTCTGCATCCCCCACGCGGTGGGCGAATGGCAGACGCGGGCACAGCAGTCGATATTATTGGACCCCATTATCGCCCGGATGAATTTCTGCATGAGGTAGTTTTCCTCATTGGTGCACCGCGCGGAGGAAATGCCGGCGATGGCCTGCCCCCCGTGCTCCTCTTTGATGCGCGTGAGGTTCTTCACGATATGATCGTAAGCCTCCTCCCAGGTGGCCTCTTCAAAGTGGCCGTTCGTCCGGATGAGCGGCTTGCGCAGGCGGTCCGGGTGATTGTAGAATTTGAACGCATAGCGCCCCTTCAAACAGGTGTGGGCGTGGTTCACCTCGGCATCGACGGGGGCCTGGATGCTGAGGACTTCGGTGCCC
>DATAIE010001178.1:0-6620 GCA_036262875.1 Verrucomicrobiales bacterium | reverse complement strand
ACGCGCTCGGAGATGGCGAGCTGGGCGCGGTTGTTGACGCCCTGGACTTCCTCGGCGTTGGAGGTCGCGTAGGCGTGGATGCGGCCGCCCTTGGCGCGGATGACCTCCATGACGTCGGTCAGGAAGTGCTCCTGCTTGGGGCCCTTGGCGCTGATCTCCTTGAGGCCCTGCATGAGGGCGTCCAGCTCGAAGACGTAGGCGCCGGAGTTGACCTCGTTGATGCCCAGCTCCTTCTGGCTGGCCACGGTCTCCTCGACGATGCGCTGGACCTCGCCGAGCGCGCCGCGGACGATGCGGCCAGGCGGTCGGCGGTGGCGGCTTTGAGGGCGAGCGGGCGGACCCATCCCATGTGAACGGCGCGCAGGGTGCCTCCCAGCAAAGCGGCGAATACCAGACTGGTGAGCAGCAGCAGCCACCGCGTTCCATGCGACGAGTCCCTTAGATCGTTGACCTGCCGCAGCAGCTTTTCAGAACGCACGCCTATCAATTTATTCACGTCGTTCAGCAGCGTATTGCGGGATTCATCCAGTTCCGGGAGAGCGGCCAGGCGTTCAGCGGGAATCGAGGCCAGCCATGCCTCCGTCTGCTCCCGGTGGAGGCGGAGGTCCTCCAGCACGGTTTTGAAGACATCCTTTTCCTCCTGGCTGAGTTCCAGCGGGGGGGAACTGAAGACCTTCTCCGCCCGGTCCTGCAGCGTTTTCATCCGGTCTTTGTCCGCCTGCATCGCATCGGCATCTTCACCGGGAACACCCGCGCGGAGGATCGCGCTGAGCATTTCCTGGACGATGTAGGTGCCGTCGTCGTAAACACGACGGCCCAGCTTTTCCTCACTTTGCGCTGCGTCGCGCAACTGATCCGCCACCGTCATCCGCTCCATCAACTGGACCACCAGTACCAGGACCACAAGGATCATGATCGCCATGAGAGCGAAGGCGGTTTTTCTCCATAGAGGAACGGTCATGCAAGGTGCGGCGAGGCCGGCTGAGACAGCGTCACCTGCTCAAGGCCGCCACGCAACACCGGAGCCGGGAGGGAGGCCGGCTGCTTCCGCCCGATCAGCAGCGTGATATCCAGGAGGACGGGGGGAAGCGACCAGGCGCTGGAAACGGCCAAATACCGGGGACTCCACTCGGGCTGGAACTTTTCCTTCCATGCGCGGAGTCCCTCGAAATTGTAGAACGTGCCGGCGTGCTGGAAGATGAATCGGGCCAGCCGGTGCCACAGCGGGGCCAGCGGACGGAGTGAGAGACCCGAGAGCGGGGCCATGCCGAGATTGAAATACTGCCAGCCCTCCGCGCTGCTGTGCACCAGCAGTTGAGTGACGAGGTAGTCCATGATACCGGATGGCGCGTTGTCCGCGTGCCGCATGAGGTCGATGGAGATCTCCGATTTCGCGGCGCTGCACCAGACGTTCGCGAAGGCGGTGATCGCGCCATTGGAATCAAGCACCACGGCACACGGGAATCGGAGCATGTAGGAGTCGTCGAACCTTCCGAGAGAGAATCCCTTCTCGGCGCTGCGATGCCACTTGAGCCAGGCATCCGAGACAGCCCGCAGTTCTTCGATGCGCGCGGCCACCGTTTCCTGGCTCCACAGGGCAAAAGAGTAGCCCGCGCGTTCGATACGGCCCGTGGTTTTGCGCAGTTGTTTCGCCTGCGAACCGGCCATCGAAAAATCCGACAGCTTCACGCGAGCCTCTTCACCCAGCTTGTAGAGCCGGAATCCCATCTCCACGAGGCTGGAGACCATCCGTCCGCCCACCTGATAAAACGCGAGACGCTGACCCTCGGATTCCGCCTGTTCGGCGAAGTCCCACAGCAGTGAGTCGCCGCTCGTTTCATCGCCGATCACATTGCCCATCACCACACGGGTGCGACCGCGGTCGGCATACATGAGCAGGGATTTCTCATCGGGGGAGACAGCGAAGGATTTGTCTCCCAGGAGCGCGAGCGCACTGGACGTGCTGGTGCTGCCGGCCACCAGTTCCTCGACTTCCGGCGAAGGGGGCACCGGGGCTTGCTTGCGGCGCCCGTGAGAGGGACGCATCAACTGTGACAGAGCCACCATGGCGAGCACGATGGAAACACCCGCGAGGGCACGGAGAAAACGGGGCGCATCCCCTCCGAGCGAAAACTGCCACCACAGGTCTTCGGAGTAAGCCACATTCCGTTCCGCAAAGAAACCGGCCCATGCCGCCACACCGACCACGACGAGCGTGAAGACCCACCACTCCAGCGAAAACCGCGCCGTCCAAAGCGCCGCGCGCCGGTCGAACCGGTGACGGAACGGCAGAAGGCAGCAGGCCATGACGGTGAGGACGATGGCTTCTTCATAGTCGATTCCTTTTGTCAGGGAAAAGACCGCGCCGCCGAGGAGCAGGCCCATCATCAGCCACCACGCGAGGGCCACACGGCGCTGCAGGGACCGCGTGAGGATGAGCAGCGCACAGCCAACGAGGCTGGAAATGAAGTTGGACGCCTCCACAAACGGAAGGGGAACGATGGCTGCCAGCACGTCACGGCGGCTTTGCTCGATGGGCGTCACGGCGGAAAGCAGCATCATGAATCCGCCGACGAACGACATGAGCGCCACGACCCGCGGTACCAGCGTGGGGACGATGGAGGGAACGATACGGCCAGCGACTGCCGACGCCGCCCGGAGTACGGGGAACGCCTTGCGGCGGACACACTCTCTCCATGCCAGCATGGCCACGGCGATGACGAAAGGCACGAAGTAGAAAACCACCCGGTAGACGATCATGGCCGCGGCGAGGTCCGATTTGGCGAGGGCGCCGCCAAGGCCGAGAGTGAGGACCGTTTCAAAGGCACCCAGTCCGCCCGGGATTTGCGAGAGCGCGCCCGCAAGGTGGGCGAGGGACACGATGGCTACAAAGGCGAGCGGATTCATCGGAACGCCGCCTGGCACGAGCGCCCACAGCACGAGGCCCGCGGCGAACCAGTCCAGCGCCGAAAGTGCCAGAGTGACGGCGGACAGTTTTAACCCCGGCAGTTTGCCGCGCCAGGATTTGACGATGGTTCCTGTCAGGATCACCAGCAGGCAGGCGGCGATCAGCAGCGCACCGAGTCCGCGCTCCGCGGTGACACTCAGCAGCGGTGTCACCGGGGGGGCGATAAGCAGGAGCACGCCGGAAATCATGGCATGGCCGGCCCAGGTGGCGATGGAGGAGAAGCCGGTCAGCTTCGCAACCTGGCCCGGAGTGTATCCGGACATGAGTCTGGCCGGGGCTCCGCCCAGCAGCGCGCCGCCCGCAGTATTGCTGAAGGCAGCGGCGATGAAACTGGAGGTCAGCGCCGTGCGGGCAGGCCGTGTAGTGCCGAGCCATTTCTCCCCGGCAAGGCCCGTGCAGGCGTTGAGAAAATAGCTCAATACGGTGATCGCGAGGGCGAGCCCGATGGTCCACATGCCGATGCGGCCAATGGAACGGTTCAGTTCCTTCAAATCCAAATGCGCCCACTCGTGATACAGGGCAGTGAGCGCCGCCGCCAGGGCCAGCACCCACGCATAACGCAGAGCCCGTGCCCACCAGGCCCGCGGCGCGATGGCCACGGGCTCGTTCTCTTCAAGGGAATCCGTCTCTTCAGTCATTGATTTCAAAGAAGGAATTATTTCGACGCTTTCGTTCCCGCCGTCAGGGTCCACGCCATGGCTTCATCCATGGCCGCCTGGAAACGCTCCCCCGCATTGCCCATGTCGTGAAGCAGCCCGGACAGGGCGATGACTTTGTGCGGGGCGTCCATTTCCTCCAGCCATGACACGTCGTCGAGAGGGTCGAGACCGGCGGAAAATTGAGCTACGGCGAGGCCTTTCATGTCGTCCGAGTAATCTGTGAGCGCAAAGCTGCCCGGACCCGAGGGATCGAAGCCGAGAAGGTCGCTTTTGGTGATGCCAAACCGTCCGTGTGTGCCCGGCGCGGCGAGGAGCAGACCCTTGAGCGACTTAGGCCGGCTCTTGGAGGCTGCAGCGGCCACGGACTGCTCGGCCCCCGTGGACCAGCCGCCATACCACACCGGCGCGTTTTCCGGAATGCTGCCCCGTTTTCTTACCTCCGCCACAGCCCCTTCAAATCCGGCCCGCAGGTCATCGAAGTCGTACTGGCGGGAGTCCGAGAACTTCCGGCAATCCCAGCCGCCTACAGCGTATCCTTCAGCGGCGAGATGCTTCGACGTCTTCTCCTCCCAGTAGGACCAGCCGCCATCGCCGGAGCCGATGATGACGATCCCCTTGGGCGTCTTCGTTCCGAAGTAATAATAGAGCACCTCGAACTTGCCGCTCTTCAAATCGAGAGGCAGGTGCTCACCGCTGCCGGCGTAGTTTCTCGGCAGCATGAGGTGGCAGATGAACATGGTCGCCAGCGTCAGGAAAACCACGAGGAGAGACCAGAGGATGCGCCTGCGCCAGCGGCGGCGCGGTTTGCTGGCGGAATCGGTCAGGGGGAGTGACGCGGGAATGGCAGTGCTGGAGATCATGAGGAAAATGAGTGAGGGGAGGATACCGGGGATGGTGAACTTCAGTCGCGACCGCCCGCACATGCCGCCGTCGCCGGAGGGTTTGGCAGCGATTGGGCGGCATGGCGGACCTGTCCGTTTCCGGTCAGGAATTTGTGTTGGCTGCGGTCATGAACGGGGAAATCCAGGAGTCGGCACCGCTGGGTGCACGGGATTTCAACGCGATGCGCGTGCCAGAGGGCTTTACAAAGCCTCATTCCGTTCATAATGAACAGGTTAAGGTGGATGGAGACGGCGTAAAAAAGCCGTCCTTTACACCCGGGTGTAAAGTTTCAGAGCATCCGGTGACAACCCGGAATGCAAACAGCGCCATAAGTCCGAAGGCTGGCTGGCCTCCGGGGTTTACTTGCCCGCGGCGGTCTTTTGGCTGGCGAGCCAGGCGAGGAGGTTGTGGAAATCCGCCTCCGGAATGCTCACGCCGAAGGTGGCGGGCATCAGGCTGAAGGGAGACAACTCGTCCTTGCTGATGGCGGCTTTCGAAAGGGTGCTCTCCTGGCCGGTGGCGTTCACTAGCACCAGCGATGCCGCGTCGTCCCGGCGGATCAGCCCGGCCTGCACGGTGCCGTCCTCGAGTGTAACGATGTGCATCCGGAACATGGGATCGACCGCGCGGTTGGGATCGAGGAGGTCTTCGCAGAGGCGGTCGATGCCGCGGGCTCCGGCACCGTCCAGTTGAGGGCCCACAAGGTTGCCTTCGTTGCCGGTGCGGTGGCAGATGGCGCAATGGGTGAGGAAGGCGGTGTGACCGGCGTTCAGATCCCAGGCCGCACTGCCGTGGCTCTTGATGCGGGCGGCAATAAGTGCGTCCGTTTCTGCGCTGACGGGGGGCAGGTCTTTTGTGAGGGCGGCGGCGCGCTCGTGCAGTTGTTTGTTGTTAAGCGCGGCCACCTTTTGCGCCACCACCGGCTGAGTGAGCAAACGCGGGACGCCGCATTCCATGAGCGCAGAAGCTCCGGCTTCCGACCCGGCGAGAATTTCCCCGAGAACGATTTGCGTGGTCCACGGAACGGTCTTCAGCACCGCAGCAATGGCCTGCGGCTGACCCATACTGTTGAGCGCAGCAGCGAGAGTGCTGCGGGTTTCCGGGGTGACGCCGGGGAGCGCCAGGAACCGGCTGAGCGCAGGAATGTGCGCGGTGAGAGAAAGCTCTCCCGCCATTTGGGCTGCGGTGCGGATGTCATTTTCGTAAGCGCCTGCCGAGACGTTAGGCACGGCGATGAGGGCGGGTTCGAAGCGGCCGGCCGCCAGCCACGCGTAGGCTTCATCGCGGTCGTTTTTGTCGTTGTCCACGATCTCCAGCCGCACCTGTTTTCCGGCGTGCGCGGTCAGGTCCCAGGTGACTTTCTGTGCGGTGTCATTGCGCGGCGGATAGGCCTTCACCAATTCGGCACCGCTGGCGGCATCCACGAGATGAACGAACGTCAGTTCGGTCGCCGGCTTCCGGGGCTGTCCGCGGTGACCGCAAACATAAAAAGAAAACGAGGCAGGGCAGGGGAAGGCGACGGACTTGATGGTGCCTCCGAAATCCTCACCTTTCGTACCGAGGCTGGAAATGAGCTGCACCCGTTTTCCATCCGCACAGGGACGCTCCTGGAGCGTCCAGGGGCCGTCCGGAGCGGGGTCCCATGTTGTGCCGGTAGGCGGTTTTTCAATGCGGGCGAACAGTTGCCCCGCCACCTCTGCGAGCCAGCCGGCGGCTGCCGGACCGGGTTTTCCGCCCCGCCGGGCGATGCCCTGACGGATGGCGCCCGCGAGTTCCAGTTGCGTGCCGGCATCTCCCGCGAAGTGCTGCTTTACAAATCCTATCAACTTTTCCTCACCGTCGCCGGGCAGATTTTTGGCGAGAGAGGAAATCGTATTCTTCATCCGGCCCCGGTCCGCCTGGGGCTGCGTCAGCAGGTAATTCAACAGCCATGCCGAAGCCGCCGGTGATTGCGTGCTTACGGCAATGGTGGACAACTCTGACGCCATCTTCGCTGCGTTTTCACTGTCTTTCAGCGCCGGAAAGCCCTCCGGCAGTTGCAGGCATGCGCGAATGGCGAGACGCAGCGTATGTCGCAGCGTGACGTCGCCCGGCTCCACCTGCCCCAACTG
>DATAIE010001177.1:0-3630 GCA_036262875.1 Verrucomicrobiales bacterium | reverse complement strand
GCGCAGCCGTACTCCTGCCGCCGCATCAAAGAGGACCGTATCCCATTTCGGAGCCGCGGGCGGCGGAAGAGTGCTGCGAACGATACGAATGAAACCGGCATCATTCGAAGCGATAAAAATGTCCCCGTTCAGACTGACACTCACGGAGCGCGGTTCGCTGATTTCATCGTCGTCATTCGCGGGAACGGAAAAGGGACGCGGGTTGTGCGCATTGGCGCTGTTTCCCCGGATGAAAAGATGGGCCTCTCCGCCGGAATCCACATACCAAATGTCGCCTCCGGCATGAGTGGTAAGAAAATATCCGCCCAGCGGGTGGAAAGCGATGCCCCGCACCTCCAGCAGACCCACACTGGTGGCAGAATCCCCGCTCCCGCTTTGCTCGCTGTCCTTGTCCGTTGCCGTGCCCGCAACGATCATGGCCGGCGTGACGTCACTGCCGTCATGGCTGAAAGGCACCCGGTAAACTGCGGACTTCCCCCGATCGGTGACGTAGATATTTCCGAACCGGTCCACATCAATATTACTCGCCTCTTCAAAACCGCCGGCGAGCAGAATGCCGGGGTTGTTGCCCAGAGCCGGCGTCCAGCGTTTCAATTGAGTGTTCGTACAATAATACACAATCTGCCGCTGGCGCTGCACCCACAATCCCCGGTTCAGGCCGTCGGGGTCGTTGATGATCGTCGTCATCATACCCGCTGTGTCCACACGGCGAATGCGATGATTGCCGGTATCCATGATGTAAAACGTGCCGTCGGGCATCACATAGGCGTGCTGGGGCCCGTCGAGCAGTTGCTGCCGGGCCGGGCCGTCGCCGTTATATCCGGCGTTGGTGGTGGCCCCCGGCAGTTCTTCGAGATTCATTCCCGCGACCGTATGAATGGTGCCGTCAGGATCGATGCGGCGAATCGCATTGGCATTCTTGTCGGCCACATAGACGCGACCGTAAAGGTCCGCCATGGCCGAGTGGGGTTCTGAAAACTCGGCACTGGTCGCCGGAAGCCCCTCCGCATTGTTCCACTCATTGGGATTGTCCGCTCCATTTCCTTCACCCAGTCCGCCAATGACTGAGCATATCCGGTACTGGTTCTTAATGTCCTGCCACTCGGAAGCCGGGAGACCTGTGGTCAGGCCAAATAAAGCTGTAAAAATGCCAGGGGTTTTCCAAATACAGCGGGCCGCGGAGGGAAGTTTGTTCATAGAGGCTTGGCAGGTGGCACCGCGCCTGTGCTGGAAGTGTGCCTTTCCGGCTCCGGCTTGCGTTTGGCAAATGCCCTGCCGCATCACGCACGGATCCATCCAGAATTCTTTGTCGCCTTTCCTGTCTGGATCGGCGGTCCGGGCTGGTCCTTTATTTGCAGCCCCGGTCCGTCTTATGAATACCACCGAAATCTCCGTCGAGTCCTGCATTGACTGCTGCAACGGGTTGTTGCGGGGCGAACTCTCGGCTGTGGAAACCTACTCCCAGGCGATCGAAAAATTCAACACCGGCGCAAAGCGGGCCGTGCTGGAGCGCATCCGCGCCGAACACAGCGAAAGTGCCCGTAAGCTGCACAATCATGTTCTTTCGATGGGCGGAGAGCCCTCCACTTCCTCCGGCGTGTGGGGCGCTTTTGCAAAGTCCGTCGAAGGAGCGGCCAAAATGATGGGCGAATCCACCGCGCTAAAAGCTCTGATGGAGGGCGAAGAGCATGGGATGCGCGAATACCAGGACGCTCTGGCTTCGGAGGGAGTGATGGATGAAATCAAAACGGTTATCCAACTCCAGTTGCTGCCAAAACTGACCGAACACGTGCGCATTCTGGATCAGTTGAAGGAAAACTGACCGGCCTTTCACGGCCTGGTTTATGCAGCCCCGGGGCTATGAAAACGCCTCTTTCGACCGGGAATCATGATTCCCTGTGGCAGCTTACGGCCGCACCACTCGCGTTTTCCCCTCTCGATCAAAGTATTACCGTGGATGTCTGTGTGGTCGGGGCGGGAATCGCAGGGTTGTCGGTGGCCTCTGAACTCGCGCCTTTCGGATCGGTGGCGGTTTTAGATGCCGTTCCCGTCGGTTCCGGAATGACGGGACGCACCACCGCCCACCTTTCCAATGCGCTGGATGATCGCTATTCCGCCATCGAACATGTTTTGGACGGAGCGAAGGCAAAGCTCGCTGCGGAAAGCCATACTGCGGCCATCGAACGCATCGGGCAAATGGTCGAAAAGGAGGGGATCGACTGCGATTGGGAACGGCTCGACGGATACCTGTTCAGCCCGCCGGGAGAGAAAATCGCCGTTCTTCAAAAGGAATACGAGGCTGCCCGCCGCGCCGGTATTCAGGTCGAGTGGGCCACGCAGGCTCCGGTTGCCGGGTGGAACACCGGCTCCGCCTTGCGGTTCCCGGATCAGGCTCAGTTGCATCCGGTCAAATACCTCACCGGCCTCGCGAAGGCGGTGGTAAAACAGGGCGGCAAAATTTTTACGGGCACGCGCGCAACGAATATGAGAGGCGGAGCCCTCGCCCTGGTGGAAACAGACACCGGCCATGTGGTCCGGGCATTGAATCTCGTCGTCGCTACGAACACTCCCGTGAATGACCGGTTTGTCATTCACACCAAGCAGGCCTCCTATACCACCTCAGTGGTCGTCTTCCGCTGTGAGAGCGGAACCGCTCCGCATGTTCTTCTGTGGGATACTTCACAGACAGCCGGCAAACACGACTCCTATCACTACGTCCGCTCGTGGCGCAGCGACGGGGAGGACTTTCTCATTGTCGGCGGCGAGGATCACAAAACGGGACAGTTTGCCGATCCGGAGTCCTCATTCAAGGCCCTGGAGAATTGGGCCCGCGCCCGCTTTCCCATGGCCGGGAAACTTGTCAGTCACTGGTCGGGACAGGTTTTCGAGCCGCTCGACGGCATGGCTTTCATCGGGCGCAATCCCGCGGATGAAGACAACGTCTACATCGTTACCGGCGACTCCGGAAATGGAATCACCCACGGGGCCGTCGCCGGCATGCTCATCCGGGATCTCATTCAAAAACGCTCCAATCCCTGGTCGGCACTCTACGATCCCCACCGGATGGCCGTGAGAACGCTGCCCCGGTTCCTGCGGGAGAATCTGAATGCGACCGCGCAGTTGCGCGATTACATCACGCCAGGCGAAGTGCGCGGTGCCGAATCGATTCTTCCGGGCGAAGGCGCCATCATCCGTGAAGGCGTCCACAAGACCGCCGTCTTCCGCGATGAAGACGGCACGCTCTACCGCCTCTCTCCCGTTTGCCCGCACCTAAAGGGAATCGTGCGCTGGAATGCCGCCGAGCAAACGTGGGACTGCCCGTGTCACGGGGCACGGTTCGATGCCCGCGGCAGGGTGATCTGCGGACCGGCAAACAGCGATCTGGAGGAAGTGGAGGACGCGCTGCTTGAGCCGGCCTTTCCCTGACCGGCATGCCGGAGATTGCAGTCGGCAAACCTCATTTTGCACAATGCAAAAAATCAGTCCCGGTCCGTGAGGGCATGTTTGAGAAACTCCTCCACGATTTCGGAGGCCGCTGCGGGATTCAAATCCGACAACCTGTGAAGCAGGCCACCATAGGTCCAGGTTACCTGGGCGGTGGTCGATCCCCGGTGGCTTTCGAATGTCAGG
>DATAIE010001176.1:0-2861 GCA_036262875.1 Verrucomicrobiales bacterium | reverse complement strand
TATCTGGTGATCCAGGGCCAGCAGCACGGACCCGTCAGCAAGCGGGCGCTCGGTGCCATGGTGGGAGCCGGTCAAATCAACCGGAACACGCTCATTTGGCAGGAATCCATGCCAAACTGGATCGAGGCCGGACAGGTCCTGGAACTCAGCGGCCTTTTTGCCTGACGCTTATGCCACTGGAAGACACCTACACCGTTGAGGGCCTGCTGCAGGGCCCCATGCCCGCCCGCCCGGAGGCAGCCGCGGCTCTCGCCTCCATCGGATCGCAATTGGGAGGAAAGAACAGGCATTTCAGCTTCCAGCAGGATGGCGGTCAGTTTTCCCTGCTCGCCGACGAGAAGAATCATGATGCGCGGGTGTTTCATCCGCTGACGCTGTCCGCCTCCATTCAGCAAGCCCTGGAGCAGGTAATGTCCCACTTAACGCCGCCGGAGCGCATGCAGTTGTTCTCCACGCTGCGCAGCCGCGAGTACCGCCTCGGCAGTGAACTGCAAACCCTGTATCAGGTGGTATCGCCGGGCATTGTGCAGGTCCAGTCACGGGATGCTCCCGCAGACGTGCAGGCGCGGCCGCGGCCATGGACGAAAAAGGAGAAGGTGCTCTTCGGGATGGGAGCCGCCGGCATCCTTGCCCTCGTGGTGGGCGTCAGCACATTCTTTGTGGACTACCGGGCCCTGTTCGGACGGGCCATCAGCAACATCCGCGGCACCAATCTTTCCGAACTGAAAGTGGATGCGAGTTCACTGGAGGGCTACCTGACTGTGAAGGCGAAGGAACTGAATACGGCGAAAGACGTCCTCGTGCTGACTCTCACCCGCGGCCCCAAATGGGACCAGGCGGCCGGTGCCGCTAAACCACCCGCGGATGCCGACTGGTCCACCGCTCTCGCCATCGAAGCCCTGCACCGGAAGTACGCTGCGATTCTTTTCATCGACACCGATGACCGCGTGGTCCTGAGCTCGCTGCTGCCTCTCGACGGGTTGTTCGAAAAAGAGTCCTGCGAATTCAGCATTCCCTTCGGATCCAGCCGGGTCCTGAAATCCGTCGTCGTGAGGCCGTAGGACCGCACCTCAGGCACCAGGGGAAACGGGATCCTCTTGTTTCGGCTTCAGAAGAGAGGCCACGACCGAGAGTAGCAGAATGCCGGCCACGATCCCGAGGGCCGCAGCGGTGGGGATGTAGAACAGGCCGCTGTGCGCCAGAAGCATCTTGATGCCTACGAAGGTCAACACCAGACCGAGGCCGAGATGGAGGTAATGGAACTTCTCGATGGCACCGGCGAGAACGAAATAGAGCGAGCGCAGGCCCATGATGGCAAAGACATTCGACGTGAAGACGATAAACGGATCGCGGGTAACGGCGAAGATCGCGGGGATGGAGTCGACGGCGAAGACCACGTCACTGATTTCCACGCAAACCAGCACCACCATGAGCGGCGTGGCGAGAAGGCGTCCATCGATGCGCGCAAAGAAACGGTCGCCATGCCACACTTTCGTCGTGGGTACCACCCGGGTGAACCATTTGACCACGGGATTGCGCTCCGGGTGCTCCTCCGTATCTTTCTTTACGAGCATCTTCACCCCGGTGTAAACGAGGAAGGCACCGAAGACATAGATGATCCATGAGAAGTTCTGAATGAGCGCGGCACCGCCCCAGATCATGGCGAAACGGAGAATCAAAGCGCTCAGCACCCCCCAAAAGAGGACCTTGTGCTGGTAGTCTTTGGGCACGGCAAAATAACTGAAGATCAGGGCGAAGACAAAAACGTTGTCCGCACTGAGCGAGAGCTCGATGAGATAACCGGTGAAAAACTCCACTCCGGTCGCGGAGCCCTCTTTCAGCCACAGCCATGATCCGAAGGCACACGCCAGCGTCACCCAAACACCGGTCCACGTGAAGGCTTCACGAAAGGACACGGAGTGCGACTTGCGGTGAAACACGCCGAGGTCGAGCGCCAGCATCACGAGGATGAAGACACCGAAACCGGCCCAGAAATATAAGTTGTCAGTCATTGAGAGGCGATGTCCTGAAGAGGACGGAAAGTCACCGGAATGCGGAGAGCACGCCGTTGACGGAGCCAGCATCGGGCGGATTGTCTCTTAGACTATGACTCATTTTCGAAGTCATCCTTCGGAATAACCTAAGAGAGACACACCCATGGAGTTTTTGAATTATCATCACCTGCGGTATTTCTGGATGGTGGCGAGGGAGGGAGGTCTGCGGAAGGCGGCGGAGCGGCTGAATCTGTCGCAGCCCACCATCAGCGCACAGATCAGCGCCCTTGAGGAAAGTCTGGGCGAGCCGCTGTTCCGCAGGTCGGGACGGAGCCTTGTGATGACCGGCGCGGGGCGGCGGGCGTTTGAGGTGGCGGAGGAAATCTTTTCGCTGGGGCAGGAACTGGTGGAGCAGGTGCAGAGGCCGGAGACAGCGAGAGCGCTCCGGTTCCATTCCGGAATTACAGATTCCGTGCCAAAATCCGTGGCGTGGGAAATTCTGGAGCCGGTTTTCCATCTGAAACAGCCCGTGCAGATGATCTGCCGGGAGGCGAGTTCCGAAGAGCTCATCGCAGCGCTGGCGACGGGCAGACTGGATGCGGTGATCGCCGGCGAACCCGCGCCGGTGAGCCTGCCGGTCCGGGTCTTCAGTCATCCGCTGCGGCAGTGCAGCACGGTCTTTTGCGCCGTTCCGCCGATGGCCGCGAAACTGGCGAGGAAGTTCCCGGAGTCGCTCAACGGAGCCCCCATTCTTCTGCCGCTGGCGAATACCGCGTGGCGCCACCTCATCGACGCATGGCTGCACCGGCACGATGTTCATCCGAAGCTCGTCGCGGAATTCGACGACGCGGCGCTGATGAAGATGGC
>DATAIE010001175.1:0-3841 GCA_036262875.1 Verrucomicrobiales bacterium | reverse complement strand
GCGCAAATGCCAGGGGTTTTACGATGCGGTGAATACCGGCACTTCCGCAGTGCCCTTCATTCTACCCACCCGCCTCCCGGAATTGAAGATCATGACCGCCGGGCACACTGCCAGTTTTTTTGAAGCCAAAGTGCCGGAGGTAAACGGGATGGATGGTCTGCGCCGGGTGGTGGGTGACGTGCAAAAGCAGGGCTTCGATCTCCTGATTTTCGACACTCCCGCAGGCATGCACGGGGTGACGGGCGATGTAATGCGGATGGCGGACTATGTTCTCATCCCGCAGCAGGCCGAGCCTCTCGGCATGCGCTCCATCCCACAGGTGCTGCACGCCATCCAAAGCCTGCGGGCCTCCGGCTCCAAACTGGAAGTCGCGGGCATCCTCATGACCATGGTGCAGCATGACCAGCGTGAAAGTGCTGACGTCATCCGCGAACTGCGCGCCCTCCTTCCCGGGCGTCTGCTGCTCGATTCCATCATCCCGCGCGATGCCACCTACATGAAGGCCTCCGCAGTCGGCGTGCCGGTGGCGCTGCTCTACGCTCAACCTCCCGCCGCGGCCCACGTATTCGACCAGCTCGCCGCCGAACTCGAACCCCGCCTGCGCCTGCAGCGCCCAACGCCGCAAAGCAATGACTACACTCGGCTCATGGATTGATGCAGAGACCGTCAGCGGTCTCGGCAAGGAACTCACCACCCCGGCCACCGCCGGCACCACCTGGGCGGGAGCGGGCATGCTTCCCCTGACAAAACTCTCCGCCGAAGACTTTCGCCTGCCCGGCAACTACCTCCCGGCCCCCTTCCCCGGCCCGGATAACGAGGAGCGGGACCGCGTTCGCGAGATGCTGCGCAATGTCCGCCGCAAGGCGGAGGAATCCGGGCTCGTCACAAAGCCTGGTGAACCGGCCCCTCCCGAGGCTCCCGCGCCGGTTCCCGCCGGCTCTCCTCCTCTGAACCGCAGCGTTCCCTATTTCACGCCGCCCGTGGGTCCTCTCGCCACCCGCCTCCGCGCCTTTATCGACTGGCTGCGCCGCCAGGTGCCGTGCCATGAATTGTTCATCGTCGATCAACAGGGCAGCCCCGCCAGTGATCGCGAAGCCGCTCCGGAACTCGTCACCGCTGCCATTCTCATGGCGGAGGCGGGCCGCCGCGCCCTCAAATACCTTCCTTCCGCCGCAGACGGCGCCGTGCACCTCGACCTGCCGGAGGAACGGAAGCTCTGTGTCATCGATACCGTGACCACTGTGGGGCCGTTCTTCCTCGGACTCGTCCTGACAGAAGCGCTCAGCGCCCGCGCCGCCGACCGCCTGCGAAGGGCGCTAAAGCGCACCATCGAAACCGAGCCCGCGAGCGTCGTCGTTCAGCAGCGGGCGGAGCGCTGGTAACTGGTCAGCAGAACCTATTTTCCGGCGGCTTGTTTCTTCGCCTCCTCCAGCCCCTTCAACAAAGGCTGCGCCGAACCCATGACCGTGGGCAGTTGAATCACCGGCCCTTTCGGCGGGATGACGATGGCGAAGGGAATGCCGCCCTGCCCATAGGCCGCGAGGAATTTGTCGCTTAGAGGATTTTCGTTAGAGGAATCCGCGATCATCAGCACCGCATTGTGCTCTTTGAGGGCCGTTTTGAACTCCTCACTCGAAAAGGCCAGTTTTTTGTTAGACTCGCATTGCGCGCACCATATCGCCCAAAAGTCCACCACGGTCGTCAGCCCTTTTTCCCGCCGTTCCATAATCGACTGTGCAGTCATCGCGAGTTCGCCCTCCTCCAGATTGCTGAGGGTACCTCTCTTGTGGGCTCCACTCCATGCCAGCCAGAAGCCCCCGATGAGGCAAATCACCGCTACCGTCAGGCCGCGGGCTTTTGACTTTGGTTTGGCCACCGGCGTGCCGAACTTCCCGTAGAGCCACAGCGCCATGGCAAAGGCCACCAGCGCAAAGAGCAGCCGCAGCAATCCGGACGTTCCCGTCGATGCCGTGAACACCGAGATCAGCCACGCACACGTGGCGAACATGGGAAACGCCATCGTCTTTTTGAAGGTCTCCATCCACGCTCCTGGCCTCGGCAGTTTTTTGATGAGCGCCGGAAACCACGACAGCACGACGTACGGCAGCGCCAGACCAATCGCCAGCGCCGCAAAAATGGCAATCACCAGCCACCTCGGTGTCTGCTCACTGAGAGCGAATCCCAGAGCCGGCCCCATAAAAGGTCCCGTGCAGGGCGTGGCCAGAATCACCGTCAGCAGACCGGAAAAGAACGAACCTTTGTACCCGGATTCGTTTTGGAGTTCCGCCCCCACACTGGTCAGGCTGGTGCCGATTTCAAACAGACCGGCGAGGTTCAGAGACAGCGCAAACAGGAGCAAAATCAAAAACGTCAGGAACACCGGACTCTGCAATTGAAAGCCCCAGCCGAACTTTTCACTGCCCGTGCGAATGGCCAGCAGCACACCGGCCAGCGCCAGCAACGAAACGATCACCCCCGCCGCATAGACGAGACCGTGTTTTTTCACCGCAGCGGTGTCCTCGCCCGACTGCCGGACGAAACCAAGAATTTTGATGCCCAGGACCGGAAACACACACGGCATCAGGTTCAGGATGATCCCGCCAATGAACGCAAAGACGAGCGCCAGCGGCCATGTGAGCGGCTCCTCCGCCTTTTCTTCGCCCAGCGGGCGCACGCCCCAGCCGCGAATGGTCTTGATGAGGTCGTCCTCCCCTGCGGAAACTGCCGCGGGTTGCACCGGGGCGGGCGGCACCTGCCCGGTGGGTTGAGCATTCGGCGGGGTCGCCGCCGCCACCGCACCCACCGGCAAAAGACTGACTTTTCCGCCTTCCACCCAACTGTTCGCCGCTTGCAGGTAGCCCCACGGTTTCACCGGCGAATCCGCCTTTCGTTTGGCGATCTCCAGCACCTGCGCCGTTCCATCCTTCGTCCATTTTTGCTTGTCGTCCGAGATGGCGGACGCGGCATCGAAAAAGTAGATTGCTCCCGGGTCGCTGCTCGCCCCTGCTCCGGGTTCCGCGCGGATCACCCAGGCATCCCCTTTCGACTCGACATTCACTTTCCACGCCGGCACCGGCACAGGCTGCACCTTGCGCACGGCATCGAACGCCGCGCTTTCTGCATTTTTTTCCGCCTTCGCACCCACCGGCAGGGAAAGCGTGACCGGGATATTTTTGCGGGGCTGGCACTGACCGCTCTCTTCACACTGCAGCCACGTCACGGAGGCCTCCAGATTGACTTTATCGCCCTCTTTCAAAGTGGCCGGCGGAGTGATATCCGTGAGGATATCGAGCGTGCCTTCGAACAGATGCTGCAGGCCGTCCTCCGTGCGATTCACCTTCGGAACCGGCCACACCGCATCCGCCGCCGTAAAACCCTCCGGCAGTTTCCAGGTGAATTTGGTAGGCTGGCCAAGATCGCCGCTGTTTCTCCAGTAGGTATGCCAGTGCTCGGCATGCTCCAGTCGCAGGGCTACGGTGAATGTCTTGCCCGGCACGATGGCATTCTGCTCCGCCACCAGCGAGGCCTTTACCGGCTCCGCCGATTCCGTTCCGGGAACAGCAAAGGGGTCCTGGGCCGTGCATGCGACAGGCGTGATGATCGCAACGGCGGCCAGAAAGGCTCTCAGGGTTTTTCGGAAAAGCATACGGCTGTGAAAGTCCATCCCGCAGCATTATTCCCGGGAGTTTGAGCGCGCCATGGAATATTTGATTGTCTGGCGGCTGGAGTCTGCGTTCCACTTATAAGTCCCTTGGGACCTACGGGTCCTATAGGCCCTTTTCGGACATGCGGCACCGGTCAAATTTTGACCATTGCCAAACCGCTTTTCCGGGGTGAACCG
>DATAIE010001174.1:0-2782 GCA_036262875.1 Verrucomicrobiales bacterium | reverse complement strand
AACTGCCACGCGACCTTGGCCAAACCGCGGAGTTTGGTTTTCCGTATGCCGCCGGTCTGCTTCATCCAACCGAAGGCCTTTTCGATCAGTGGCCGCTTGCTTTGGCTCACGGCGTAGCTTTCATGACGGCTCGTCCTGCCATCGATCGCACTCCCGCCGGAGCGTTGCGTGTTCTGCGCAACGTGCGGCCGAATGTCCATCTCTCGCACAGTCGCCACGAAGTCTCGCGTGTCATACGCTTTGTCCGCGCCCACGCTCATCGGTCCGCGACGCCCGCGTTGCCGCCGGTTGCGCCATTTGCGGTACAGCATCACCAAGGCTGCTTCGCGTTCAGCGGTTCCGTCGGCTTGCGTCAGCATGGCATCCACGATCAGGCCGTGCCGATTCTCCATTAGCATGTGGCCCAGATAGCCAAGTTTGGCTTCTTGACCGCTTCCTTTGCGGTATAGCCGCGCTTCGGGATCCGTCTTGGATGCGTGCGTTTCATTGCTGCGCCGTTCCCCGCGGAACTGGCCCGGCTCATCGTCTCCGCCGTCCTTCTTTTGGAAGCTCTTCTGGCTGGCCCAGGCCTCGATCAGCGTGCCATCCACACTGAAGTGTTCGTCCGAGAGATGCGGTTTGGCTTGCATTAATACCCGCGAGAAGAACTCCCGGGCCACGTCCTGATTTAGCAAGCGGTCTCGATTCTTGCTGAAGACTGCGTGATTCCATACCGGCTCGTCCAACTCCAACCCGACGAACCAGCGGAACAGCAGGTTATAGTTCATCTGCTCCATCAACATCCGCTCACTCCGGACCGTATAGAAGATCTGCAACAGAACGGCCCGCAGCAGTCGCTCCGGCGGTACCGATGGCCGCCCCGTCTTCGCGTACAGTCCGTCGAACTCCTTGGCCATGGACCGTAGGACCTCATCCACGCTCTTGCGGATAGCCCGCAGCGGGTGATCCTGCGGAACCCTCTCTTCCAACGAAACGTAGCTGAACATTCCGGATTGCTGCTGATCGTCGCCGCGCATGGAACAATGATCGCCCGAAATGTTCTGGAGCGAAAGTGGTCCGCGCCGCGTTTTTCAACGAGTTCCTAGTACTACTGTGTTAGAAACAAACAATTCCGTGTAGAATTGTTTCGTGGGCAAAGAGACTGCGCCAGGCCCACAGGAACTGCGCTTTGCGGCATATATCGAGGGCCTGGCCGAAGCCGCAGGGCATGCCGATCGTCACGTTCCACTGAAGAACTATTGCACCGGCCTGTTGTTGCCCGGCGAACGCAAGAGCGTCGAGCCCATGGCCGCGCGGCTGGCCGCCGACAACGTTCGACGGATGCACCAGTCGCTCCATCATGTGGTCGCCGACGCCCCATGGAGTGACGAAGCGGTGCTGGATCGCTGTCTGGATTTTGTGTTCCCAACCATGCTGCGCCGGGACCCGGTGGTGGCCTGGGTGGTAGATGACACCGGATTTCCGAAGAAAGGGCGTGAGTCGGTAGGAGTGGCCCGACAGTATTGTGGGCAAGTCGGTAAGCAGGATAACTGCCGCGTAGCGGTAAGCCTTTCGGTGACCACGGAAAAGGCGAGCATGCCGGTGGCGTACCGCCTGTACCTGCCGCAGTCTTGGATTGAAGACCGCCCGCGGCGCAAGAAGACCGGGGTGCCGGACTCGATCCAGTTTCAGACGAAAGCAGAAATCGCCCTCGACCAGATCCGGCGCGCGCGTGAGCGAGGCGTCCCACAAGGCGTGGTGCTGGCGGACGCCGGCTACGGAACCGACAGCGGCTTTCGCGCCGAAGTGACAAAACTGGAGATGAGCTATGTGGTGGGAATTCAGAGCACCACCACAGTCTGGAAACCGGGCGAAGAGCCGAAGCCGGCGCCAGCGCGCAAAGGAAACACGGGACGGCCCCGCAAATTGTTGCAACGCGATGCTAAGAACCAGCCGGTTTCGGCGAAAGAGTTGGCCGTGTCGCTGCCGGCCGAAGTGTGGAAGAAAGTGGCCTGGAGGCAAGGGGTCAAGCAGAAGTTGCAGTCGCGCTTTGCCGCCTTACGGGTGCGTCCCGCGCATCGCGACTATTGGCGCTCGGAACCTCACCCGGAAGAATGGTTGCTGATCGAATGGCCAGTTGGGGAAACGGAGCCAACCAAATACTGGTTATCCACGCTGCCGGCTGATATCGCTCTGTTGGAACTCGTGCGCCTGGCCAAGCATCGCTGGATCATCGAACGGGATTACCAGGAACTGAAGCAGGAACTCGGCTTGGGCCACTACGAAGGACGTGGTTGGCGAGGTTTCCATCATCACGCCACCTTATGCATCGCGGCCTATGGATTCCTGGTGACCGAGCGGAATCGTTTTTCCCCCTCAGCCCAAGTCGGTAATCTTGGACTACCGTCCCCCGAGCCGGCGCCAGACTACCGGCCGCGTGGTTCGCCGCGTCCGACCCGAGCGGCATAATCCGCGCTCCATCACTACCTTGAGAATGGTCCTGGCCCGACACCTGTTCGGCGGGATCGCTCAATGTCCCTTCTGCGGATCACGCTCCGGCTGATCCTCGGCGTCGATATCCGCCTCCACCACGCAAGTCGCTGGACGAGAATGATTCGGGGCGGTCCTCCAGGAATCATTCACCAGTTCCACCCGGCGCAGTTTCTCGAAAATGACGCAACGCCAGTTCGCCGGCGACCCGATCGGCCCCAGTCCGCTCTCGCCTTCGCCGCCATACTGATAGCAGAGCACGCGAGGTTGGCCCTGACGATTGCGTCCCAACCGATGCGGGCAAAACAATCGC
>DATAIE010001173.1:0-12958 GCA_036262875.1 Verrucomicrobiales bacterium | reverse complement strand
CCGTGATGACACGCGGAAGACCTGATTGCTCCGGGCACCTCAAGAGCAGTTGTTCCACCTCGTCGCGCGTTGGCCCGGTGACATGCAGGCCCAGCGCGGCGCGGTCGAGCAGGCGCTTCACCTGCTGCATAGCCGGCAGATCCAGCCAGCCGCGACCGAGCCAGTCAGGATGAAAGTGGATGCAAATGCTGTGCACCGGCTGAATGCCGCCGGGAGCGTGGGTGTCGTTTTGCCAGTCGTGGGGAAGGTTGGACCCCACGAGCACCATATCGCCTGGCTTCAGGCTGGTAAGGTTGTCCCCCACGAGGCGGTGACCCCGCGCCTTGAGGACCATGGTGATCTCGTATTCCGCATGACAGTGCCACACGCATCCAAAAGTATTGCCGCGCACGACATTGCAGTGGATGCCGTCTTCGGCACTGGCGGCGAGTTTTTCATAAGCGGGCTTCATTGAACGTGGGCGGGGAAGAGTGGAGTTTTTTCCAGTATGCAGGAGGTGAGCGCCGTGGAAAGCATGGATTATTGCCGGGTGACGTGGATTCTGCGCGGTCTTTGCCGGAAAAAGATGCGCCGCGTGAAGTCAGGCTGCCGAACCCTCATTTCTCCGCCCGCGAAAACCACTGTTCCGGCTGTGCCGGCCCCCGTCTTAGCCCCGTGTCCGGGAACGAAAGAACAGCGTGAATTCCTGCCGGTTGTAAGTGAGGTGGGTGCGCGCCAGCAGGGCCAGTCCTGCGGCGTCGGCGCTCTCGACGACGGAGCGGTAGAGAGCGGTGGTTTCGGATACGGTTTCCGCGCCCGGGGTTTTGAGGGTGAAGATCACGAGGCCGCCGGGACGCAGGTGCTTTGCGGCGCGAATGACGATACGAATGGATTCACGGGCGTCTCCGTTCAGGTCGGACAGCAGCGCGTCATAGCGGACCCCGTGCGGCGGCTGGAAGGTGGCGGCGTCGGCGCACAGAAATGTTAGTTCACGATGACGGTCGAGCCGTTTGTCCAGCGGCGCGCGGTCCACCGCGGTCACACGAAAGCCTCTCGCGAGCAGTTCACTCGTCATTCCCCCGGGGCTCGCACCGAGTTCGAGCCACTGGCTTTCCGCAGGCAGCGCCGGGAGATACATAAGCAGGTAGTGGAGCGCTTCGGCAACCTTGGCACCGGCACGGCTGATCGTATCGGGCGTGTTCTGACTGACGTATTTCGTGCCGCCGGGATAGAGGCCGTTCGACTTTTGCGGGCTTTGCATGCCGCAGAAGAGTCCCTCCTTCCCCACCAGGCAGAACAGAGTTTCCCTGCCGCCGTCCTGCTCCTCTGCGCCGCTCGCGGCAAGCCGGGGAAAGAGCTGAAGCGTGCGTCCCCGAAGGTTCGACGCGAGGGTGCGGTAATACTTCAACGGCGAGCCTGGATGGAGCTGCCCCATGAAAACAGCCTGCGGCCCGCGCGGCCCGAACTTTCGCCACAGCGCCTGCGCCGCTTTCTCAATGAAGCCGTCCATCTCCTGCGGACAGCAGGGCCAACTGTGCTCCACCGGCAGATTCCACTGCACGTACATCGCCGCATCCGCACTGCGGAGGGCCTCCGGATTCGCTGTCTTGATGAGGTAATACTCAGCGCCCAGCTTCGTCACAGAGCCTGTCCCCAGCAGAGCCAGGATTTCCTCCACACGGTCCGCAAACACCTCCGCAATCCGGAGGAGCCAACGCTGAGGCGGTGTTTTGACTTCAACTTCCGAGGATGACGTTCCGGCTTCCATGTCAGGACAATTGCGGTGCCGCAAAGCGGTTGAGGCGGAATCGCGACAGATCATACCGGCTCCCGCCGGTGATCGCCATCTCCGCGAGGGCTTCGCCCACCGCCGCGGAATGCTTGAACCCATGCCCGGAACAGGCGGAGGCGAAACAAACCCGCTCGCTCTCAGGATGACGATCCACGATGAAACCGAAATCCGGCGTAACGGTGTATTTGCAGGCCACCGAGCGCACCCACTGCGGGGAAATCCGGAGGTGAGGCGAAGCGAGCGCGTACATCGCGCGGACTTCGTCGCTGCTCACCGCTGCATCCATCCCGTCAGGATCAGTGGTCGTACAAAACTGCTCTCCGGCAATTTTGAGTCCTCCTCCCGGTCCGTCGATGGCCGGAAATCCATAGAACATTTCAGAGCCGTCATCCGGCACCCGGATGAACACGGGCATCTGTTCCGGGGTAAACACCGTGTGCCGGCCTTCCGGCTCGAACCAGTGGAGCACCTGCCGGTAAACGCGGGCGCGGGAGGCCGGCAGACCTGCAAGCCCCGGAAGCCAGGCCCCCGCCCCCAGGATGAGGCCGCTGGTTTCATACACCGCTCCGGCAGTGACGACACGGACGGCGCTCCCTGACACTTCCCAACTCACCACCGGCTCGCCCGTGTGCAACACCGCGCCGAGTTGCTGTGCCCTCTCCAACTGCGCTGAAATGCAGGCTTCCGGATAAACGAAGCCCGCGCCATGCTCGAGACATCCCCATTCATCTCCCCGCCAGTGAAATTGCGGAAACCGGGCCTGCAGCGCTGCCGCCTCCAGAACCTCATGCGAAAGGCCGGCCTTTTGGGCGACGGCCAGCGTGGTGCCGAGAAAATCCACCGCCCCGTGAGCCCGGGTGCGTCCCGATCGCGGTCCAAACACCAGCCCGCCAATCTGCCGCAGCAGAGTTCTTCCCGTGGCCGCCTCCAGTTCACGCCAGATTTCATGCGAGCGCCGGGCGAACGGAACATACTCCTCCCCTTCCCCGAGCGCGAGACGCGTGATGCGGGTGTCTCCATGCGAGGAACCGTGCGTGTGCGGAGGATGCCAGCGGTCCAGGCCCAGCGCCTTCACACCGCGGCGCGCCAGTTGATAGAGCGCCGCGCTTCCCACCGCACCGGCACCGGCCACGATAACGTCCCATTTCGTTTCCGTCACGGTTTCGGAGGATGCAGCGTTTCGTGGATGGCATTCAGCAGCGAATGCTCCCCCTTCACATCGGAGTCCAGCGACCAGATCATCACCCCGGCGAGACCTTCATCCATCACATACTGCGTCTTGGCCTTGATGGTGGGAATCCCGTTATACCAAATGGTGTTGCCGGTCTGATCCGTTTTCTCAGCGCCGGGATGCGCGGTGAGGATAGCCGAGTAGGGATAGTCCCGCTTCTTGAAGGCCTCACCGAAACCATAGCCATAAAATGGAACGCCGACGACCGCCTTGTCCTTCGCCAGCCCGCGTCCGGTAAAGTAAGCCACAGCGTCTTTGGTGAACTCCATGGAGGAATGCTGACCCGGCCGATTCGGCGACCAGTAGCCCGCACCGTCGTAAGCCATGATGTTCACAAAATCGAAGAGGCCAAACACCGCGTCCGGCACCTTGTCGCCGCCATAACCTTTCGAGAGTGCGGAAGTGAGCAGCTTTTGTTTGGGCTTCAGCACCGCCGCGAGGTCTTTGATGAAAGCGCCGTAGTCCTTGTTGATGGAGGGCCCCTCGATGTCCACATCCAGCCCGTCGAAACCGTGCGCGACGACATAATCCGCCAGCTTTGCCGCGAATCCCGCGCGCTTCGCATCCGTCAGCAAATCAAAGTAACGCGCCAGCAGCGCCTTGTCCCCCGACGCCGCCCCGCCACCGATGGAGATCAGCACCTTCACCTTTTTCTCCTTCGCTTTGGCGATGAGAAACTCATTCTTTTTGCTGAACGAAAGGTCGCCCTCCGCGTTCACCGGATTTTCGAACGCGATGTTGATATGCGTGATCTTCCCATACTCGATCGTCTCCGAAAACGCCTTCAAGTCGATCCAGTTGGGAACATAAGCGACCACCTTCTTCTGCGCGAAGAGAGGCGCAGGAAGGAGCAGGAGGAGAAGAAACCGGAACAGCATGCGAGAGCGGGTACGGCAGAAGAATGCCTGCGAAAGGGCGGATTGTGCGGCGGAAGGGTCAGAATCACCCCGGCCACGCCCTCATTGTGATCTCCACGATGCTCTTCAAATCCCCGCCGCACGCGCCACTGGCGGCCTGGATGGACATACCCTGCATGACGGTGGAGAGGTAGCGGGCGAGTTGGCAGGTATCGGTGTTGCGGGGCAGGTCGCCTTCGGCTTTCGCGCGGTCGAAGCGTTTGCGGATGGCGTCCAGAGTTTGGCAGCGGGCTTTGGCGAGTTCATCGCGGACGGCACCGGCCTCGTCTCCGCAGGCGAGGGCGCTTTGGATCATGAGGCAGCCGCGGGGATTCTTGGAATTGGCCAGGGATTCCACCGAGCCGATGAGGAGGTGCTCTGCGACCGCGCGGGCGGTGGGCTGTTCGAGGGCGGCTTTGACGTAGGAACCCGGGCCATCGGCATAGCGCTTCATGGCTTTGCGGAAGAGGGACTCTTTATTCCCGTAGGCCGCGTAGAGGCTGGGCCGGTTGATGCCCATGGCTTCGGTGAGATCGGTTAGGGAGGCGCCTTCGTAGCCCTTCTCCCAAAACACGCGGAGGGCGCAATCGAGGGCGGCCTCCGCGTCAAATTCACGCGGGCGGCCCATCGTGCAGGGGGTGGCGTTCTTTTTCATACCAATCAGTAAATAATTCCTTGACGGCGGCTTGTCCAGCATTTAGATGTGTATCGTTCGATACAGAACTCAACAAACAAAGCCATGAGCATAACATCATCCACAGCCTCCACCAAAAAGCTGAGCGGCAAGACCGCTCTCGTTACCGGGGGCTCCCGCGGCATCGGCGCCGCCATCGCCAAACGCCTCGCCGCCGACGGCGCAAATGTCGCCATCAGTTACTCCGCCTCCCCTGACCGGGCGCAGGCCGTGGTGAAGGAAATCGAAGCTCTCGGCGGGCGCGCCATCGCCTTCAAAGCGGACCAGGCGGACGCCGGCCAGGTCACCAGTCTTGTGAAGTCCGTCCATTCCCACTTTGGGCAACTGGACATCCTCGTGAACAACGCGGGCGTCTTCGTCGCCGGATCGGTGGAGGACCCGGCCGCGGACGCCAGCGCCTTTACCCGCCAACTGGCCATCAATGTCGTGGGTGTAGCTGCCGCCACACGGGCCGCCGCGCCGCTGCTGCCGGTGGGCGGGCGCGTCATCTCCATCGGCTCGGTGCTCGGCTCCACAGTCGCCTGGCCGGGTCTTGCGGACTACGGCGCGACGAAGGGCGCGGTGCAGCTTTACACCCGCGGCTGGGCCCGCGACCTGGGTGCGAGAGGGATCACGGTGAACGTGATCCAGCCCGGCCCGATCGATACCGAAATGAATCCCGCAGACGGCCCCACCTCCAGCACGATGAAGGCGGGCATCCCCCTGGGCCGTTACGGTCAGCCGGAGGAAGTCGCCGCCGCCGTGGCCTTCCTCGCGAGCCCCGAAGCCAGCTACATCACCGGCGCAGTCCTCAATGTGGACGGCGGTTTTGGCGCCTGAGGAATAATTCGTGCAGTCGCGCATCACATCTTAACACCAACACTCCAATCCTATGAAAGCAGTTGCCCTCACTAACGAAACTTTCGATGCCGCGCTCGCCGGCACCAAACAACCGGTCCTCGTGGATTTTTGGGCCGAGTGGTGCGGGCCGTGCAAGATGCTCGGCCCCGTCGTCGAGGAAATCGCCGCCGAGCAGGAAGGCAAGGCCCTCGTGGCCAAAGTCGACGTGGATGCCGCTCCTGAAATCGCCGCCCGCTACGGCATCTCCGCGATTCCCACCGTCATCGTCTTCAAAGACGGCCAGCCGGTGAAGAGTCTCAGAGGGGTCCACAGTAAAAAGGACCTCACGAACGCCATCACGGCGGCGTAAAAAGTCCCCCTCTCCTCACGCGCGCCGGAACCAGTGCGGCACAAAGCGGCTCAGGTTTCCGGTGATGCGTGAGGTGTCCTCGCGGATACCCATGCCCGCGGGCTCGCCATCGACGATCCAAAGGCCCAGCGCGGGCCAGTTGCCGTCCTGCGGCTGCGCGCGGGCGATGGCCTGGTAGATAAAACCGGTGTCGCCATAAGGCCCGGGCTCTTCGGCCACCGCCGAACCGTTTTCCACGATCGTGATGTTAGCGCCCTCACGGCTGTGCACGGGTTTCCTGACATAAGTGCTTCCAAGCGGGCCGGGCTCCCGGAACGCAGGCAACAGAGACGGGTGATCCGGAAACAGTTCCCACAGGATGGGCAGGATCCCCTTGTTGCTCAGCAGCAGCTTCCAGGGCGGCTCCAGAAAAAGACAATCGCTGCCGGGAATGTAGCGGGCAAAGGAATCGCGGAGCATGCCCTCCCAGGGATACAGTTTGAAAAGCGCGGTGATCGGCTCCTCCGACTCATCGACGAAGGTGTTCAGTTCCGTATTCCACCCGATCTGCTCCACGGCGAGGCTCACCGTTTCCAGACCGGCCTGCATCGCGGTATCCTGGAGATAGACGACGGTCATCTCATCCTCCGGGCAGTCGGCGACACTCGAAAAGTGCACCCGCTTCAATCCGCTGCGTTTCCATGCCGCGATCAGCTTTTCATGCAGCGAATTGAACTGATCCTCATGCCGGCGGGTTTCCTCCAGCCAGTGCCACTGGATGACGGAGGACTCCAGGAGGGACGTGGGCGTGTCGGCATTGTATTCAAGAAGCTTTGGCTGGCCGGTCTCATCCATCACGGCATCGAAGCGGCCGTAGAGGCTGAACTCCTGATTCTCCCATGACTTCGTGATCAGCGGCACGTGTTCCGCGCTGATGCCTACATCCTGCCACCAGCCGTTGCGGACGATCTGGGCCGCCGCTTCGAGATACATGCGGTGCCATTCCGCCGCGCATTCCTCCAGGCGATCCACTTCCCCGGCGGTGAATTCATAAGCGACAGACTCATCCCAGTAGGTGCGCCCGTCCTGCGAATGCCAGAGCAGGCCTTGCTTTTCAACGGTGTCGCGCCAGCAGATGCGCACCGGGAGGCGATGCCTTTTCATACAGGTCAGGAACTGCTGCTGCGGAAAAATGAACCGAACCCGCCGCGCGAGGTGCCGCGGGAGGAGGCGATGGAAGCCTTGCGGCTGGAGACCACCGAAGGATTCGCACTGCGCCACTGGCTGTTCACACGGGAGACGGTGGAGGAGTCCGGCACGGACGAAGTGACGGCGGAGGCATTGGGCGTGCTGCTCCACGCACCGCCGGCATAATAGCCGCGGGCAGGATCATAGTCGTTCCAGCGGTTCGGAAACCACGCATGAAACGGAGCGTGGTAGTAGCCCGCCCCGTGCACATAGTGATTGTTGTGATAGACGTGACCGTTTTGCACTTCGTTCACCTCGGCGTCCGCCACCTCATCGTCATCGTCGGCAGCGCAGGAATACAGCCCGAATCCGCACAGGCCCACAACGGTGCCGATGAGGACCAGATTGACACAGCCGCTGCGCTTCTGCGGCGGTTGCGTGGATTTCGTATAGCTCATGGAACCCTGGAAACAAATTACCCTACCGCCGCGGCCACGATGATGCACACTCCGATGATAAAAGCCGCAGCGAGGACGGCGGCCGCCATGTTCTTGTTCTCGAAGATCTCCTTCTGCAGGTTGCCGGGAGTGAGGAAATCGAAAATCTTGAATCCTGCGATCGCCAGAGCGATCCCGAGGAGGCCGAAGAGGGCACTGTTAACGAGCTGGGACTCGAGATTCAATTCAACGGCGGCAAGCAGTCTGGTGGTCATTGGGAAACGGATTATGGTTATTCCGTGCCGCCGCGCCATTACAAATCGATGAAAGTTTTGAAACTCCCGCAACGATTTCGCGGCGCACTCAGTTTGGGGTTCCAAGCCGCAATTCCCTTCCTTGGTTGAACGTCCCATGTCCGTCAGAATTCGCTTCAACGCCGCCATCACCACCGGCCTCGTCCTCGCCAAAGTAGGAAACCCCCAGCGGGAGGAGCCGCTGGAAACCTCGCGCGAAGTCTTCCGGATCGAGGAAAAGGATCAGGAGACGTTGACGGGCCTGTTTCTAAAGCCGTTCAAGAATCTTAGCGGCCACCGCTTCTTCCATCACTCGTCGCTGGAGCGTCATGAGATGAACAATTACTCGAAGGCGATTTTCGCCTCTGAGGACGGCCTGCTGGAGACGGGCGTGGCCATTGCAAAGCTGCTCTACTCGAAATCGAACCATCCCAACATCAAGTCCGGCGATCTGTGCATCGCCTCCATCCGCGACATCGAACTGGAGGGCGAGGCAGTGCAGGGAATCTGCATCCTGAAATCGGAAAGCGTGGTCCCGTTCCTCAGCATCTCCGCCAAAGACGGAGACCTCGAACTGCACACGGAACACGGCATCAATCCGGAGAAGATCGACAAAGGCTGCCTCATCCTCAATCACTTTGCGAACAAGGGCTACTACCTCCTGATCTTCGACCGGTCCGGCGCAGAATCGCGCTTCTGGGTGCGGGATTTTCTCGGCGTGCAACCGGTGTCGGATGCCTCGTTCCTAACGAACACCTACGCAAAAATGGCCGTGGAGTTTCTGGAGGAGGAGGCTCCCGCGGAAGCGCCGGAGCCGGAGGAGCGCTGCACAGCGGCGGCGGATGCGCTCGTCTTCTTTGAAGAACACGAGGTTTTCAATCTCGAGGAGTTTGAAGACGAGGTGCTCAAGACGCCGGACATGGTGGATAAGTTTGCGGAGCGCCGGTCCCGCATGGAGGAGGAACAGGGGCAGCCTCTGGAAAAGTCCTTCCCCATTTCCAAAAAAGACGTGACCAAAGCGAAGAAGCGCATCGGCGCGGTGATGAAGCTGGATACCGGCGTGGAGATTCACCTGAAATCCACCTTCACCGGTCAGCGCGATCCGGTGCTGGAGCGCGGATTCGACGAGGAGCGGAACATGAAGTTCGTGAAAGTCTTTTATAACAAAGACCTCTCGATGCCCTGAGGCGCCTCACGAATCCGCGGGGCTGCTCTTTTTGGCGGCCTTCTTCTTCGGTTTCGGAGCCTCGGCCTCCGCGGCGACCGCTTCTGCGGCAGGCTTTACTCCGCCCGCAGGGGCGAAGCCTTTGGTGACATTTTCCTCCAGCAGCTTCTTCACCAGCGCCTCGGCGCGGGATTCGGAATGGGCGAAGAGAGTGGTGACTTCCAGCGGTGTTTTGCGGCCCGCGGAATAGTCCGTCCAGAAGATGACGTACGGGAAGGCCCCGGCGGTGGGCGGGCGGCGGCCCACCACGAGCTTTCTTACCGCGACAGCCCCTTTTGCCTCCTTGGTGTAGACCTCGCGGCGCACCACTTCCAGAGAGGGCAGATGGCGATTGATGAGCTCCGGCGACAGAATCTCACGACCGTTCAACTGGGCAAGGCGCACGGCCTGAGGACTGAATTCCTTGTCCGCCCGCACCCGGTGGAAAGTCGGGAACAAGAGCCGCGGGCAGGCGGCGAGGCCATCAAAGCTCCAGCGCGCACTGTCCCAGCCAAAGACCTGCTGGCCGCTCGCCTCCTCATCCGCCGGCAGCATGTCCTCCGCCTCGATCTCCACCACGAAGCCGGGACGCACGAACGTGACGGGCCTGCCATCGCTGTCGCTCATGGCCAGCGGGGCGGCGGTGCGGTGCGGAGAGAGCCGGCTGAGCCAGTCCACGCGGTCCTGATCGTTGAATCCGGAGCCCACCCGCGCGATGGACTGCAACTGAATGCCGGTGCCCGCCGCCGGATACGCGAGGGCCGTGAGCAGCGACATCATGCCGTGATTGCCCTCGAACTCTCCCTCCACGAATCCCACGACGGCGGTATCGATGGT
The DNA here is from genome assembly GCA_036262875.1 of Verrucomicrobiales bacterium. Classification (GTDB taxonomy): domain Bacteria; phylum Verrucomicrobiota; class Verrucomicrobiia; order Verrucomicrobiales; family V1-33; genus V1-33. The sequence continues at coordinate 3,239 of DATAIE010001173.1, read as the reverse complement.
GAGCCGGGGCTTGAGCTTGCAGACCTCCGGGCGGTCGAGCCGCCGGATCACCATGCCCTCCAGCCCGCCCGCGGTCCTTTCGTCAAAGAGCCGCGGCAGGTCGCTACCGGAAACCACGCTGCCCTCGGCGCGATGCGCGAGGCGGCTCGCATCCGCACCCGCGAGCTCGCCTATCAATTCCCACGTGGCCATGAAATTCGACTGATTGGAGCGGAGATCGCGTCCGTCATGCATGACCACATCGAGAATGGCGAGACGCAGACGGAGCGGCTCTGCGGGATCGGTGGAATGGCTGGCGCGGTTCACATCCGCACTGATGCAGCGGCGGCCGTCGACGGTATCCCGCAGATAGAGCTCGGCGCGGAGAAGGGCCTTTTTGGTGCCGCGCTCTTTGAGGCGGGCTGCGAGCTCCCGGAGACAGGGAAGACCCAGACGGACCCGGCCCGAAGGCGCGTTGAACGTAAAGATGTCAGGGTCTCTCCCTGCTTCGTAGTAAACGAAGACCCCTTCCCCGTCGTATTTCGTCGTCTCCAGCACGCGACTGTCCGCGCCGTATCGCGACACCAGGTCTGCGGGCTTGATGCCGATGAAACGGTTGGAGACCTCGGTTTCGTACTTCTCGGCCACTTCCATGAGCACGCGGTCTGTCACTGCGCCGCGCGGGGCAAAGAAGTAATCGCCGCTTTTATTCGTGAGGCGGGTGGTATCAATCATGGGGCGGTCGCCACGGCGGGCCGTTTGAGTTCCTGATCGGACAGGAGAAGGAGCAGGCGGTAGCGCGCATCATCGCCGCTGCCCTCCGCCTCGCCGTAGAGAAAAGCCCGGAACGGCAGCGCGCCGTCGCGCAGTACGAGCGGCCCCGCACCCTTTGGCCCCGCGCCCAGCAGCGCCATCGCCTTTTCGCTGTGCAGAGACTTGGCGAGCGCGTGGAGGAAATCGAATGTCAGTCCATCCGTGTGCACCAGTTGCTGCATGCTGCGAAAGACGAAGCGGGAGAGACACTCCGCCACCGGCAGACGGCGGGCAATCTTCAGGGGCGCCGTGGTATCCACATTGGCACTGCGAAACACACGCGCCCGGCGCTCCTTCTCCTGACCCTCAGGAGTGTAAACGATTTCCACCTCCCGGAAACCGGTGGCAATGGCAGGCTCCCCTGCGGAGGGATCGAGGTAAACCGTGGTCGCATCGCGAATGAGCCGCCCCGCGGTGAGGAGGTCCAGTTCGGGATCGCCTTCGATGAGTTGAGCGGCATCCACGGCGGGCAGCGGATTCTGCCCGTTGAGTGCCTGCACGCGTTTGACCTTTCCGGCACCGGTCACCTGTTCGAGAGGTGCCATGGTTTTCTCCGCGGGCGGCGCGGAGAGGGCCACGCGAGCGCCGCGTCCATCGTGTTCGAGGTGAATGGTGAGCACAGGTTTGTCAGGGTTACATCATGCTGAAGTCGAGCGGATCGCCGGCTTCGTCCGGAGACTCCTGCGCATCGAAGAAATCGTACGCCACCGTGCGCGCCAGCAGCGGGCAGGCCTTGAGCTGGCCTGCCAGCAGAAATGCGCCGTCCTCCCGCACGAGCAGCAGGGCATCGCGCGGACGGGCTGACTTCCGGTAATTGAAGCTGCCTTTATACAGACCCTGCGCGAGACCCGTCGCCTCCAGAGGATACACATCCGTCGTGACAAACCTCGCCAGCGTTTCCATGGGCACCGGTTCCAGGCTCTCACCGTTGTCGAAGGAACTGGGCCGCAGTTCCAGCGTCTGTCCCGCCGACTGAATGGCGGGAGACTCCGCGGGCGAACCCTCCGGGTCCACCGCCGTCATCGCGATCTGGCTCTTCCGGAAGAGCGAGCCGTCGGGCAGCAGCCACCCCCGCTCCAGCGCCCGGCCCTCCTGCTCCACGATTTGCACCACCCGCCCGTAGAGGTCGTCCTTACTGATTTTGGACTGAAGGTCCGCGGCGACTTCCGCGCCGGCAACGCTAAGCTTGAGGGATTTGGAGGCCATAAGTCGGGAACCGCCGCCGTGGCAGGCAGACGACTTATGCTGAGGCAGCGCCGGGGTGATAGCAAGTCCGAAGCGCGGCCCGCCAGTTTCACAGTGCCTTCAGTTTCAAATTCCGGAATGCCACCGGACCGTGATCCCCCTGCAGTTTCAGCGGGCCAAGCGGCTTCTCATCCTGAAAGGCGGCAGAACGCGTGGGGCCGTCCACCTCCACGTTCTCATGGATGGTCTTGCCGTTGTGCACCACTTTGATGAAGCGGGCATTTTCCGTTTTCTTCGCGGCGGCATCGAACCGCGGAGCGCGGAAGGTGATGTCGAAGGTCTGCCACTCCCCCGGCGCTTTGCTCGCGTTTACCGAAGGCGCTTTGCCCTGAAAACCGACTCCCTTTTCCGGGCGTTCGTAGAGCCCTCCGCAGTCGCCGTAGTTCAACGCTTCATCCTTCTTTCCAAAGCTGTCGAGAATCTGCACCTCATAGCGCCCTTGAAGATAGACCCCGGAGTTGGAATCCTTTGGCACACTGAATTCCACGTGCAGTTCACAATCCCCGTGATCCGCCTCCGTGAAGAGATCGCCGGTGTGACCGGCGGCACTGTTGAGCAAAACACCCTCACCCGCCTCCGTGCGGAATGCCTTCGCATTCGCCGGATCGAGAGACACCGCCTTCACCGTCTGCCAGGTGCCGTGAGGCGTCTTCCAGCCTTTGAGACCGGTGCCGGTGAACAGAGACTTTTCCTCCGCAGCGAACGCGGTGAGGGAAGCAGCGGCAAGAAGGAGGAGGATTCGAGGGCTCATGAGTTTTTGCAGTCGGGCGGCGCCAAGCTGGCGCCCTCTCCAGCAGTGCCACAAGTTCCAATCTGCGTATTTCGCGGGCTCCAGGATGAAATCGGTCCCGGGTAGGGTAAAAGGCTACGAGCGGACCGCTGTCGAGAAGCGTCGTCTTCACTTTCCAAAGCCTTCCAAGTATTTGGGATTCACGGAAAGATCAGCTGGTCCTTCGAACGCTCCCCCGGGGTCATCCATCAATTCGGCGCAGGTTCCGGGGAAAAAACCCAGCATCTGTTTCGCGAACACCGGCCCGGAGCCGGTCTCCTCGTGTTTGAAATAGACAAAAACGTCGCTCCATCGCGAAGCCTGGGCCTTCCCAAACTTCGCCCAGCGTTTGAGATTCGCTGCGGTGTAGTCCTCGCGCCGCAGGCGCAGGTAACCGAAGTCCGCCGTCACGACAGCCGGCGTGGCGAGATTC